>JBDSEW010000377.1:0-6056 GCA_039919825.1 Chitinophagales bacterium
TCCAGTGGCTGGCATAGTGGCCTTTATGTCCCCAGCCAGCACGGCCAAAGCCGAAGATCAATTTTGCGAGTAAGAGAATGCCAAGTGCCTGCCAGAAGGTAATAACACCCAGTCCGAAAACTACCGGCATCAGCCAGTTCCAGAGCGTCATCACCAGGTAACTCATTGCTGCTCCAAACAACAGGAACAAAAAGAACATTTTAATTCCTTTCAGGATCCACCACCGTTTCATGTTTAATTTTTTTAGAGGTTTAATAATTCATTGTACAAAGTTTGAAGCCGCTCGCGAAGATGCAGCACTGCATAGCGTTTTCGCGATAGCAGGGTATTCACTGATTGACCCGTCTGGGCAGCAATTTCTTTAAAGCTCAGTCCTTCCAGTTCATGAAGGTTGAAGACATCACGCTGTTCGGCAGGCAATTCTTCAAGGGCTGCGTTCAGAGTGTCCCAAACAAGCGATCTCATGTATTGGGCTTCAGGTGTTTCCGATACATCCTGCATGAGTTCATCCAAAAAATAGCCCGATGCGTCTTCATCATTGCCTTCATCCGTTACCGGAACCAAACTTGAAAATGTCGTCGTTTTTTTCTTGCGGTACAGGTCGGTAATCCGGTTGCGTGCTACCGTGAAAAGCCAGGAGGTAACTTTTTCAATTGGCTCCATCATCCTGTACGCATTCACAAACTGGTAAAAGACATCCTGCAGTATGTCTTCTGCATCCTCGTCGCTATTCACCCGCTGCCGGATAAAGTCGAGCAGCCGTTTGCGCTCCTTGCGGACCGTTTCCTGGATCTCTGCATTTTGGCGGGTCGTCATCGTTGCTTCTAAAGTCATGGCTTCAATCGTATGGGTGGGTTGACGATTGAAAGCGTCTTAATATTTTAGCAAGGTAGGAATTGCACTCAGGTTTCAGGTCTTATTACCAAGTAAATAGAATCCTTATTTCGTCGAAAAAAAGGGCCGAAATGCAGCGGGAAGACATAAATTGAAATCATTAGATTATTCCATTTTCCATCAATCTTAAATTAGTTGTGTTATGAAAAAACTTCAACTCATCTTCCTGCTGATTTTCTGCAACCATTGCTATTCCGCATTTGCCCAGCAATACACACCTTTTCCGACTGATAGTGCTTACTGGAAAGTAATTCGATGTTTCTCTTTCTATCCGCCAGGCTGGTATGATGTATTCACCTACACCCAATCAGGCGACACAACACTATACGGAATTTCTTACCATAAAATTTATGAGACGGTTCATCATCTTCCCGGAACATCTTATGACAGCACCTATACCTATTATTTCGGTGCGATGCGGGAAGACCAGCAAAAAATTTACATGGTCAGTCAGTTTGCTACGGGAGACGAGTTGGAGCGTACAATCTATGATTTTTCTGCCCAGGAAGAAGGAGATATTATTTATTCTCACCTGTTGAATTATGGAGACCCGATTACCGTAAAAAGTATTGTTGCTTCTATCGATTCTGTATTAATCGATGGCGATTACCGGCGCAGGATAAAGCTGAATACGATCGATGGTTATCCAACAGGGGAAAGCTGGACCGAAGGTATTGGAAGTAATTTTGGACTTATTTTTTCATGTTTTTACTTAGTATCAGATAATTCGTATGACCTGAGGTGTTTTACAACAGAATCTGTTTCCTATCAAAATGATCAATTGGGACTGGGCTTTTGCTTATCTCTTCCTGAAGTGAATTGTGATTTTGCGACAGTGGTTCCCACAATTCCGCCTCCACTCCATTATTCAGTCTTTCCCAATCCGGTGCACCACCAGCTAAGCCTGCATTTTAAATGGCCGGATACTAAGCTGGTGCAGGCTGTCCTGTATTCTTTCACCGGGCAGAAAGTACTGCAGGAGTTGATCCAGCCTGCACATGAAATGAGTATAAACGTTGAATCTCTGCCAAATGGCCCTTACTTACTCTTGGTGATTCATGAAAATGGGTTTTGTGAGTCGACAAAGGTTATTTTGGAATAGTAATTACACCAACTGTTTGAGTGAGAAGAATTTTCTGATTGTCGGCGACACAATGTCAGTCTTGTACCTGTTGGCAAACGGTTTGTTAGCTTCGCACAAAATTTTTGTATGTCGAAAGGAACCATCCAGGTACACACCGAGAACATTTTTCCCATTATAAAGAAATTTCTTTACAGCGATCACGAGATCTTCCTTCGTGAATTGGTATCAAATGCTGTGGACGCCACACAGAAGCTAAGGTCGCTGAGTTCAATGGCGGAATTTAACGGGGAATTAGGCGATCTTACCATTGAAGTATTGCTGGACAAAGAAGCAAAGATACTAACCATTCGCGATCATGGAATTGGAATGACTGCTGAAGAGGTTGAAAAATATATTACACAGATCGCCTTTTCCGGTGCTGAAGAATTTGTGCAGCACTACAAAGAAAAAAGCGAGGCACAGCTGATCGGACATTTTGGACTTGGATTTTATTCATCGTTCATGGTCTCCTCCAGCGTGGAGATTATCTCGCGTTCCTATTTGCCGGAATCAAAAGCAGTGCGATGGGAATGCGATGGCAGTCCTGATTATACTATTGAAGAAGCGGAAAAGCAGGAGCGTGGAACAGATATCATTTTGCACATCGCCGATGATTCAACAGAGTTTTTGGAAGAACTAAGGATCAAAAGCCTGTTGAAAAAGTACTGTAAGTTTTTACCGGTGGAAATTAAGTTCGGTGCTGAAATTATTAACAACACCCAACCGGCCTGGACCAAAAAACCTGCTTCCCTTACAGAAAATGATTACACATTATTCTACCGTGAATTGTATCCTGTTGCTGATGACCCTTTATTTTATATTCATTTGAATGTCGACTATCCTTTCAACCTTACCGGTATTCTTTATTTTCCTAAGCTGAAGAATAATTTCGAACAGCAAAAGGATCGTATTCAGCTTTACAGCAACCAGGTTTTTGTGACAGATGCAGTTGAGAACATTGTTCCCGATTTCCTGATGCTGATGAAAGGGGTGATTGATTCGCCGGATATTCCGTTGAATGTATCCCGCAGCTATTTGCAAAGTGATGGGAATGTGCGTAAGATCAGCGCACATATTTCGAAAAAGGTAGCTGAGAAACTCGAAGAACTTTTTAAGGCAGATCGCGGGGACTTTGAGAAGAAGTGGGATGATGTAAAGATTTTTATTCAGTATGGAATGTTGTCTGACGAAAAGTTTTACGAACGGGCAAAGAATTTTTGTCTGCTGAAAACCACCGACGGAAAATATTTTACGCTCGACGAGTTTGCAGAGAAAATAAAACCATTGCAAACAGACAAGCATGGCAAGCTGATCTATTTATATACTTCAGATGCTGTTCAGCAACACTCTTATGTGGTTGCTGCAAAAGATCGTGGATATGAAGTATTGTCAATGGACAGCCCGGTGGATGCACACTTTATTGGTATGCTGGAACAGAAACTGGCGGATGCCTCTTTCGCACGAGTTGATGCAGACATCATCGACAAGCTGGTTGACAAAGAAGAGGTGCTTCCTTCCAAACTTTCAAAGGAACAGGAGGACGCGCTGAAGACGATGATTGAAAAAATTGCAGATAAAGAAAAATTTTCTGTGTCGTTTGAATCATTGAGTGAAAAGGACGCACCTGTGCTCATCACCCGCGATGAATTTACGCGCCGGATGAAGGAGATGGGTGCGATGGGCGGAATGAATTTCATGGGTGACCTTAAGGATCGTTATAACCTTGTCGTAAACACCAATCATCCTGTTATTTCAAAAGTGTTGCTGGAGCCAGATGGCATGAAGCAGCACGAGTTGATCAAACAATCGCTTGATCTTGCCATGCTTTCACAAAATTTACTGAAGGGAGAAGAGCTCACTAATTTCATTCACCGCAGTTTTGAATTGATGAGTTGATCGTTTGTTGATCTCCTGGTAAGATCATAAATAATCACTCGATAATTTAAGATAGGGGATCCTGAAATAAATTCAGGATGACGGCTCTTTAGAGAAGCTGTCTATCGACCAACCCCTCGCAGATCAAGAATTGGCAATCGAAAATTAAGAGAGGATCCTGAGATAAATTCAGGATGACGGCTTTTTAGAAACGCTGTCTATCGACCAACCCCGCGCAGATCAAAAATTGGCAATCGAAAATTATGAGAGGGGATCGTGAAATAAATTCAGGATGACGGCGGTCTTAGAAACGCTGTCTATCGATTGACCCATTGAAGCTTGAAAATCCGCAATCGAAAATGGCTCCTGCTGTGCCAGATGCTGACCGGTAACTTTCAATTCCTATGCTTACTTTTGGTGCATGAAAAGAACAGCAGTGCCTTATGAAGCCACAGGATATTTTAGCAGTGCGGTAACTGATTATATTAACGGTTCAGAAAAGCTGAAACCATTTTATTCATACGCCCCGCAACCGGGCGTGTTTACGCAAATAATTGAGCAAAGAAAAAAATTTCCCCTGCATCGTGATGTCCTGCATGATGTACTCACCCGGCAATATGAACCATTTCATAATGTCAACTCGGGGGATGAGGTAAGCCACAATATTGGAAGGTTAAAGGATAGCAATACTTTCACGGTAGTTACTGCTCATCAACCGAATTTATTTCTGGGGCCACTATACCTGATCTATAAAATTGTATGTGCCATTAACCTTTCGCGCCAGCTGAATAAAGAATATCCTGGTTTTCACTTTGTGCCTGTTTATTGGATGGGCAGTGAGGATCACGATAAAGAGGAGTTGAATCACCTGCATATTTTTTCCAAAACCTTTGTGTGGAGTACAAAGCAGGAAGGCGCTTTTGGAAGAATGAAAACGAAATCTCTTGCGCCGTTGATAGAAGAAATCAAGCAAGTGTTGGGTACTTCTGAAGAAGCGCAACGTTGTATAAAGTTATTGGAGGAATGTTATCTTAATGAGGAAACCATTGGAGCAGCCACAAAAAAAATACTGTACCATTTTTTTGCGATTGACGGGCTGGTGATTGCTGATGGAGATGACGCAGTGTTGAAGCAACTCTTTATCCCTGTGATGAAAAGAGAATTGACAGATCAGTTTTCATTTCCGGTAGTAAAGAAAAGCTCTGAAGAGTTTTCCAAAAATTATACCTCTCAAATTACACCCAGGGAAATCAATTTGTTCTATCTCGATGAAGTGATGCGGCAGCGGATTGTGAAGGAGGGTGATCACTGGAATGTACTGAATACTTCCTTAACCTATTCATCAGATGAAATAATCGACTTGCTTCATAAGCAACCTGAAAAATTCAGTCCCAATGTAATTCTGCGACCCTTGTACCAGGAATTCATTTTACCCAACATTGCTTTTATTGGTGGTGGAGCCGAAGTTACCTACTGGATGCAATTGAAAGAAGTATTTGCTGAAGCAGGTGTGGCATTTCCGATGATCTTACTACGCAATTCAGTTTTATGGGTCGATGCGAGTAATGTTTCACGAATGAAAAAATTGAATCTTTCTGCAGCGGAAATTTTTCAAACTGTTGATGTGCTTGTCAATAAATTTGTAGCACAACAGGCAGGCGGAGCCATTTCACTGGAAGAAGAAAAGAACCAATTGAAAGAACTGATGGAGGGTGTTATGCAACATACGCTGCAAATGGATGCCAGTTTGAAAGGAGCCGTAGAGGCAGAAAAGGTGAAAATGCAAAGATCACTGGAGTCGCTGGAGGATAAGCTGAGAAAGAGTGTAAAGAAAAAGGAAGAGGTAGCTATTCAGCAACTGCAAACATTGAAAGAGAAATTATTTCCGGCTAATAGCCTGCAGGAACGGTATGATAATTTTCTCCCATTCTATATGAGGTATGGTGAGCTTTTTTTTTCTGAGTTGAAATCGCACCTCCAGCCTATGGAGCAACAGTTTACTGTGTTGATGGAAGAATAAAAAATAGTTCCGGGTGAATCGAAAATGCAAAAGTAAATTCACTTGAGTTATTCTAAAGGAATCTCATCTCAAGGGGTTTAATAATGTTAGGGTGAGGATGTCAGGGAACCAAGAAGCAAGTGAAGTATAAACAGTGTTTTTAAT
>JBDSEW010000437.1:0-12425 GCA_039919825.1 Chitinophagales bacterium
ACAATGATATACTGCACGTGCTTGCGCGCGGGTTTTTCAACATGAATCATTTTTATATTTTCAATCGCTGGGGAGAATTGGTGTTTGAAACAACAGACGTTGCACAGGGTTGGGACGGAAAACTTAAAAATGAACCTCAGGGAGTTGGGGTGTATGTTTATTCAGTAGATGGAACAGATGTGATGGGACTAAAAATTCAAAAGCATGGCAATGTGACCTTGCTGCGATAGGCAAAGGTTATGGTACATAAAATTTCATTAATTTGAGTAAAGTGAGTAATTTCAGCGATTAAGATCCAAGTCTGCCTGAAATTGTCTGGTTAACGCTTAACATGGTAAATAGAAGATGAAACAACTTTACATGCGTTCAATGAATGTGCTTTCTATCACACGCCGCATATGGTTGTATTCTTTTTGTGGAATGTTCCTGCTAACTCTCGTTCCCCAGTTGACGAAAGCACAACTAATTGTTACTACCCCTGTAACAGCCGAACAGATTGTGGAAAATCTGCTTGGCTGTAGCAGTGCAGCATCAAATATTGTTTTTTCCAGTTGCGGAACTTCTGCAGGTTTTTTTAAAGCCATCAATACTAATCTTGGAATTGACAGTGGTGTCCTGATCTCTTCAGGTGACGCTAATTTGGCTGTTGGCCCGAATAACACCGGTTCTCAAACATCCGACAATGGTTGTCCCGGCTATGCACCCCTTAGCACGCTGGCAGGTCAGCCAACCTACAATGCTGCGGTTCTTGATTTTGATGTAACCGTAAATACTGATACGCTTCGCTTTAAATATGTTTTTGCATCTGAAGAATATGCTGAGTGGGTAGGTACCTCCTATAATGATATTTTCGCATTGTGGATCAGTGGCCCGGGGATTACTGGTTTATATAACATGGCCAGAGTTCCGGGAACCAATTTTCCAGTTACCATCAGCAACGTTAATTGCCAGGGAAATTCTGCTTATTATATATGTAACGATCCTGCCAACTACCTATGCAATGCGAGTTATAATTGTCCTACCAATGTAGGTTCAACTACCATCCAGTACGATGGATTTACAACTCCTCTTGAAGCTAAAAGCGCTGTGATTCCCGGTGCAGTTTATCACCTTACCCTTGCCATTGCAGATGCCGGCGATCCTATATACGATTCCGGCGTTTTTATTCAGGCCAATTTTTTATCACCTTATGATGTGAGTTTTGTTTCAGATACGCTCAATAATTTTGTGAATCCGTTTGACTCTGCCTTTGCGCTTGTGGAAGGTTGTCAACCCGGGGTGATCGATATCAATCTTGCTAATTTTACCAATGACACGATTTACTTTCCGATCATAGTGGGAGGTACAGCAACCAACGGAATTGACTACACCGAGATCACTGATACCATCGTTTTCTATCCTGGTGATACTACACAATCCATCTTCATTGGTGCAAATGCTGATGGCATTGCAGAAGGAACAGAAACCATCATCATCTACTCCGTTGAACCGTGCAGTGGACTTATTACGGATAGTTTTATTGTAAATATTCTCGACGATTTTCCATTTGAAGTTTCCAATGATACCACCATTTGCGAAAATGATTCTGTAGTCCTTAGTGTTACCTACAGTCCTTTTTATTCCTATGAATGGCAGCCTTCAAGTTTTGTTACCTGTACTACCTGTGACAGTACAATTGGATTTCCTGATTTTTCCACGGCTTATGTGGTAGGGGTTACCTTAGGTAATTGCACCAACTATGATACAATTTCTATTCAGGTTACCCAGGTAGAACCTTATGCCGGAGCAGATCAGAACTTATGTCTTGGAGATACCACCTCGCTGTTGGCTGGTGGCGGAACATCCTACACGTGGAGTCCTACTTTAGGATTAAGTGATCCTA
Source organism: Chitinophagales bacterium (assembly GCA_039919825.1). Classification (GTDB taxonomy): domain Bacteria; phylum Bacteroidota; class Bacteroidia; order Chitinophagales; family UBA10324; genus JACCZZ01. The sequence goes on from JBDSEW010000437.1 coordinate 1,883, forward strand.
CCATCGCTAATCCTGATGCATTTCCTATAACCAGTACAAATTATGTTGTAACGGCTATCGGAACCAATCCGCTTTGTCATGACAATGATACCGTGTATATAAATGTCGTTCCCAACTTGGTGGCTGATGCAGGAGTAGATACAATTGTGTGTCCGGGCAAACCCATTCAGTTGTGGGCAAACGGTGGCGATTTTTATAAGTGGAAGCCTTCTATATATCTTGATTATGATGAAACCGCAGCTCCGCTCTGTAACCCATTGGTAACTACCACTTACTCTGTGGTTGTTAGCAATGTCTATCAATGCACCGATACTGTAAGCGTAACAGTGAAGGTATTTCCTGATCCTGTAGTTACGATCAATGATCCTTACACCATCTTTAATGGTGAAAGTGCACAGCTCTTTGCACATGCAGGTGTTGGTGCTTCCTATTCATGGGAGCCCGGAAATAATATTTCAAATGACAAAGTGTATAATCCTCTTGTGACACCTGATACTTCCACTACTTACTATGTGGTTATAACCAGTTCTGATGGATGTTTGTTTACAGGATCGACCCGTGTAGATGTTAATTCAGAAACATTAATAGATATGCCCAACGCCTTTACGCCAAATGGTGATGGGTTGAATGATGAATTAAAAATCATCTGGCGCGGACCGGTTACCCTTAGTTCGTTCAAAGTAATTGACAGATGGGGGAAAGTTGTTTTTTCAACGAAAGATCTTAATGAGGGTTGGCAGGGAAAAATTCAGGGCGGTAATGATGCAGAAGTAGGAGGATACATTTATGTGATAGAGGGAAAGGATGGCCATGAACAATTGTTCAATAAGCATGGCAATTTCCTGCTCTTACGCTGAGTGTCTTTTAATACTGCAGATGACCAGAGACAAATGGAATTGATTCCATCATCCGGATAACAATTTTTTTAAATTCATACTAATCAATTTAAACTTTTAATTAATTAACCGTTTGATGTAAAAGAAGATTGATAAGCATGACAGCAAATTATAGGTAACGGCCAATTCGCAAATAATTTGTTATCATGTAGGTTTCTTTGCATCTTCGTTTTATTACCGAACAAACAACCCCAACAGATGAAAAAATTTACGCTTCTTGTTTCGCTGTTATTTTCCGTGATTGCTGGTATGGCACAGGATATACACTATTCCCAGTTCTATGCATCTCCTCTCACACTAAATCCTGCCTTAACGGGCGTGAATTCGTGTAATTACAGGGTAGGAGTGATGTACCGCAGTCAATGGAGCAGTGTGAGTGCTGATCCTTATACAACACCCTCCATTTCGTTTGATATTAATAATGTGCTACAGCGCATTGTTAAAACAGGTACGCTGTCGGCAGGTGCTTTGGTATTGAATGATAAAGCCGGATCGGGTGACCTGTCAAATTTAACCATTGCAGGATCTATCGCCTATCAGCGACCACTTACCGCAAGCCGAAGGTTAAATCTTTCCATTGGCATTCAGCCTGGTTATGTTCAAAAGAAGCTTGACTTTGCAAAACTGACTTTTGAGAATCAATTCAATGGTCAGACTTTTGATCCTACCTTATCAAGCGGCGAAAACTATAAAGATAAATTCGGCTACTTTGATTTGAATGCTGGTTTATATCTGACCTATAATTTCGGAAAAAATTCGTCAGTATTTCTAGGCGGTTCACTCTTTCACATTGTGCCCCCTAAAGAATCATTTCTCAATGCTGACAATACACTGTCAATGCGCATAACAGGCCATGGTGGAGTTAAGATTGGTGTAAGCGATAAGCTGGATATTATTCCGCAGGTATTGTTTATGACACAAGCGAAGGCGCAGGAAATTAACCTCGGTCTTTCATTGGAATACAATATTAATCCTGATGTTGCTTTATTTATCGGTGGCTATGATCGTTTGGGAGATGCAATCATTGGAATGGCTGGCCTGGAATATAAGAGAGTGCGCCTTGGATTCAGTTATGATGTGAATACTTCGGCATTGAATGAAGTGAGCAATAACAATGGAGGCTTCGAGCTTTCATTGAGCTATACAGGATGCCTTGGTGGCTTTGTACTTGATAAACCCATCATGTTCTGTCCGAGGTATTAATTTTTTTGAAGCATACATACACCCGGCACGATTGAGACAAATGAAAAGTTGATAGTTTAAACTTTCAGTCGACGGTTCAAACAGACCTAAAAAACCCATGGAGATGAAATATTTTAGAATCACTTTGTTACTTGCCTTTCTGCTCAATATTGGAACTGCTTTTTCACAGGATTCACAGGAATTGCCGATTCAGAAACTCAGCTTTAAAAAGAGCCTGAAGATGGGTGATTACCTGTATAGTATCGGAAGCTTTTTCAATGCGGCGCAATACTATGAGGCTGTGAATGAGAAGCAAGCCGGTAATGCATACGTTATTTCACAAATTGCTGATTGCGAATATAAGCTTCGTGATTACAAGGAGGCAGAAAAATGGTACAAGGAACTGGTAGATGCGAATGATCCACTCTATCCTCTTGCACCCTACTACTATGGCCTTTCGCTAAAGGCAAATGGTAAATACCAGGAAGCAAAAACAGTGTTCAACACATTTGAAAAATCCTATAAAGGAGTCAACTCACAGAACTTTAAAAAGTTTGCAAAAAACCAGGCAAAAGGTTGTGACCTTGCTGTACAAAAAATGCAAACTCCGGATACAGTTAAAATAACTCACATAGGCGCTAATGTAAATGCACCTTATACTGAGTTTGGTCCGATTCCGCTTGGAGACACTGCACTGTTGTTTGCTTCGCTGAAATCAGATACCATTATTATGGTGGATGAAATTAAAAAGAACAATGCCTACGCATCTTTTTACGAATCTAAAAAGAATGGTGAAACATATGATAAGGCAACTGTTTATACCGGCGCTCCTTTCAATTCAGAAAATGCGCACACCGGCAATGGCTGTTTCTCTCCTGATAAAAAGCGTTTCTACTTCACCCGTTGCGACATGCCGGCTGATTCCATGAAGATGGTATGTGCGATTTACCTGAGTGAATTAAAAAATGGTAAATGGACAGATCCCCAAAAACTGGATGACAAGATCAACTTCCCGGGATTCACCAATACACAACCTTCTATGGGAACATCAAAACTGGGAGATATCCTGTATTGGGTTTCTGACCGTCCTAATGGTGAAGGAGGACAGGATATTTGGTTTTCTACAATAGATAAAAATGGCAAATACGGCAATCCCCAAAGCTGTGGCCGCAAAGTAAATACCATAGGTAATGAGGCTACCCCTTACTACGATTCCAAAATGGGTACTTTATATTTCAGTTCCGATGGGCAGATAGGAATGGGTGGTTATGATGTCTTTAAAACCCGCGGTAATCAAAAGAAATGGGAGACCGCAGCCAATTTGGGTTATCCTGTAAACTCAAGTGTAGATGACATGTACTTTGTAATGGATGACAATGGTTATACCGGTTACATTGTATCTAACCGTCCGGGCACTATCTCAGTAAAGAGTGAAACCTGCTGCGATGACATCTGGAGGGTTGCCTATCCGAAGAAAGTTTTTTATGCAGTGCGTGGAAATGTGTATGACCAGGATACCCGTCAATTGGTGCCAGGTGCAAAAATTATTTTCCTTGACAACAGTGAAAAGCAAATCGGACAATCATCATCTAAAAAGGATACACTGTTCTTCTGGAATACCAGGCCGCAAAATGTGTATTCACTGAAAGCTACCAAGGATGGCTATTTCACAGGGTCTGCTACTTTTTCTGTAACGCAAAAGAATGATAATGATACACTCAGGGTAGATGTGTACATAAAGAAAATCCCCAATGAACCTATCCGCGTAAAAAATATTTTTTATGACTTTGACAAAGCAACGTTGCGCCCGGAATCATTTCCTCCATTGGACACTGTTGCAAACCTGCTGAGCCAGAATCCTGCTATTATAGTTGAAATAGGCGCTAATACAGATAGCAAAGGCGATGACAAATACAATCAGAAATTATCGCAGGCACGTGCACAATCGGTGGTAGATTATCTTGTTCAGAAGGGAATTCCAATTGAACGTTTAGAGGCGAAAGGTTACGGTGAATCAAACCAGATTGCACCCAATACATTGCCTAACGGTAAAGACAATCCCGAAGGCCGTCAGCTCAACCGCCGTACTGAATTCAAGATCATTGGCACCATTCCAGGTAAGGAATTGATTTATGAGCAGGGAGATCCTGGCTTTGATCCAAATGCAATTGAAGAAGAAAATCAACCGGAAGAAAGCGAAGAAGAAAAATAGTTGGGTCTTACCTTATTATTTCTTAAGCATCAACTTTAATTACTAAAAAAGCACTTCCCATGAGATATGTGGGAAGTTCTTTTTTTGGAGGCCCGGCCTGGTAAATCAGCTTTTAAAAATTGCCACGGCGAGCAATATCCAGCCTGCAATAAAACACAAGCCACCGAATGGAGTAATGATTCCAACAAAGTGTAATTCCGGAATCAATGTAAGGCAAAACAGCGATCCTGAAAACAACACTATCCCTGCTATGAAAAGATTTCCTGCCCATTTAAATAAGCTGGAAGATATTTTTCCTGCTATAATTCCGGTAGCAAGCAAAGCAAATACATGGTAGAATAAATACTCCACACCCGTATGAAATACGCGGAGATTCTCTTCTGAAATCATACTCTTTAAGCTGTGAGCGCCAAATGCGCCCAATGCAACTCCCAACGCTCCAAGTAATACACCGCTGATTAAAAATGTTTTATTCATAGAGTCAAATTTTAAAACAAGTTAAAAAATAAGGGCCGTCGATAATAAATTAATTGAACGCCGATCCTGATTTTCCGACGCAAAAGTGCAGTAGAAATTTTAAATCACAGCATCATTTATATGATAGGTGTTCGACTAATTGATTTTTTTGCTACGAAGGCGCTAAGGCGCGAAGCGCTACTATAGATTTAATTTGTTACGCACCTCGAACAAATGATTCCAATAAAATAAAGGGTATCTATATTTTTGCAGGATACGCTGTTCTCTCACAATTAATCACAATCCCGCAACAATGAAAATATATACCAGGAAAGGCGACACCGGAACCACGCAATTGATTGGTGGCACCAGAGTTCCAAAGCATTACGTTCGTATTGAGGCATATGGGACGGTAGATGAGCTTAACTCCTGGGTGGGCTGTGTACGTGACTACGTATCAGATAACAGCACTAAAGGCGTGCTTAAAGAGATACAGGACCGTTTGTTCACCATTGGATCACTGCTGGCCAGCGATCCTGCCACCTCACGAATGAAGGTTCCTGATCTTCATGAGGAGGATGTTGAGCTTCTTGAAAGGGAAATGGATAACATGGATAAATTGCTTCCTGAAATGAAATCATTTATTCTTCCAGGGGGCTCTCTGGCCAATTCTACCTGTCACGTTGCGCGTTGTGTTTGCCGAAGAACAGAACGATTGGTTACGCATTTGGACGAAACAGAAGTGGTGGAACCGTTGATTATAAAATACCTCAACAGGCTATCCGATTATCTTTTTGTGCTGGCACGTAAAATTTCCGCAGATAGCGGAGCGGAAGAGGTGCCCTGGAAACCGCGCCTGTAAAGCGTTTCACAAACAGGGTTATATTTCCTGCAGCTCCAGGCTAAAAAATTTTGCTTTCTTGAATATTCGATTATTTTTGCGGGAAATTTGACCCCCCCATATTCGATTATGTACTGGACGCTTGAGTTAGCATCATACCTGGAAGACGCGCCGTGGCCCGCAACAAAAGATGAGTTGATTGATTATGCGATTCGTTCGGGAGCGCCCATAGAAGTAATCGAAAATCTGCAGGAACTCGAAGATGAAGGAGAGCTTTTTGAAGGCATTGATGACATATGGCCTGATTATCCAACACACGACGATTTCTTTTTCAATGAAGATGAATATTAAATCACGTCTTGTTTCGTAGTGTTATAACTGCTGTTTAGAGTTGATCTCGTTTCTTAGAGCCTGTCAGGAAATAATAAAATGAGCACACATGTGCCTAAAGCCCCATCCTAAAGATGCTGTCTCAAAAGTCTTGAAGTCATCCTGAACTTGTTTTCCGAAGGATCCTGTGGGCAGGATCTGTTCACCAAAGAGAGCAGATGCCAAAATAAATTCGGCATGACGGCTCCTCCGGACCTTTTGAGACAGCCTCCTTCCTCCCCGCTCTCATCTATGATCATTATTTTGTTTGAAAATGTCTTCTTAAAATTTAATTTAGATCAAATCCTAACAGGCTCTTAGACGAATATTAATTATTTAAGGATTTCATAATTCCTGAAATCGAACGGACGAAGTCCTGTCGTTTGTTCCAATAAATTCATAAAACGATGTCGCATCGGTACTGCTACAGTTGCAGGATTATATTGAAAATCCCAATCCAGCTTTTCAATTCTTTCTTTCATTACTTCCGGGTGTGAACTTTTGAAGGGCACCAATGGATAGTTGGGCTGGTATTCAAATTCTGCACGGTTACCTGTGTGGATGCGAACCCATTCATCATTGTGCCATAGTTTGTGAAAATCTTTGTAGCGTTCCAGTTCATCCTTTGGTCCCCGCACTTTTCCATAATGAAAAATATGTGCAGGGATTTTTATTACTTGTAATCTTTCAGGAACTAACTGTTGCAGGATGCTTTCCGGGGATGGAAATTTTCTGAATCCCTGTGCATCACGAAAAGAGCGGATCAATTTATTTTTTTTAATCATTCGCACTTCAAAAGGATAGGTGCCACGTGTATTTGGTTTTGAGATGTTGTGATAATTACCATAAAAATGATGGTAGCTGAACAGCAGTCCATCTACGCGCTGATCAATATGATATTTTTCTGCGGCTGCAACAATTTTGGGAAGATCCTGCTCATGCACCACTTCATCTCCCTGCAGGTAAAATCCCCAATCACCACTAATAGCGCTGAAGGCAATATCTGTTTGCTGTGCAAGAATTTTTCCTCCTGTGCGGAGGCTTTCATCCCATATGGTATCAATGACAATAATCTTGGGCGAACCAATCTTTGTAATCGCCTCCCTCGTTCCATCATCACTCTTTCCAACCACTACAATCATTTCATCACAAACTGGCAGAATCGATCGGATGGATTCGATAAAAGGATACTTAAGCTTTATTCCATTGCGAATAAATGTGAAGCCACTGATTTTCATAACAGGCTCAGGTTAGGCATGCTGCAGAAATGTGTTTGTGAATTTTAGTTGACAACCATTGATGATAGGCATACTATAAACTATCTCAAAATGTTCCATTAGCGACATGCTGAATTTATTTCTGCATCTCTCTATGTTAAAAAAGATCCTGATCCCGGATGAGCCGGGACAGAATGACCCTTGCCATTTTGAGATAACTTCTATAAAACTTTAGCAATAAATTACTTGCCGATCATCAGCATTTTTTCTGCAACCAGTAAATCATAGGGTGTAGTAATCTTAAAATTGCCCGGATCACCGTTCACCAAATGAATCTTAACTCCTGCTGATTCTACCACTGAAGCATCATCCGTAAACGATTCAGAAAAAGTTTGCCGGTATGCATTTTTCAGCTGCATTACTTCAAAGCACTGTGGAGTTTGCACCGCCTTAAAGCGCATTCTGTTGCGATGGCGCGAGCCATCCTTAAGCACTTCACGAAGGGAATCCTTAATATCCACTACCGGAACGGCGTTTCCTTTTTCTGTTACTGATTCCAGGCATTTCAAAAGCAAGTCTTCATTTACAAAAGGACGGCATGCATCCTGTACTGCAACAATTCCTTTTTCTTTAACCTGCTTCAATCCATTTTTAACAGAATGAAACCTGGTAGCTCCACCTGACACACACTGAATTTTATTTTTCTTCAAAAATTTTTTCCTGATCTTTTCCCAGCGTATTAGTTCATCACCGGGAAGCACTACAATAAACTCTGCATCGGGCCACACATTCGCAAAAGAGAGTATCGTACGCGCGATTACCGGAATACCTGCGAGCAGCATAAACTGTTTCGGAATATCGGATTGCATGCGTGCACCGTAGCCTGCAGCAGCAATGATCACGTACTTCTTTTCATTCAAGAGATGGCGGATTAATGATTGTTGGAAGGATTGATTTAAAGGTCGTAATTAAAAACGATTTATAAAACATCAACTGATGAAAATTATTTGCATCAGGTAAATTTTACGAGGACCTGAATGGCTTAAATCACCCTATGATAACTATCACGGCATTTTACCGGAAACTATGAGGATCTTCATCAAAATACCTATAAGTGCATCCAGATGAAGCCTGATGAATTAAATGATCAACATCGCATCTCCATAAGTTGAGAAACGATACTTCTCCTTTAATGCCACTTTGTAAGATTCCATCACCAGGTCGTAACCTCCAAAAGCGCATACCATAATGAGCAGGCTGGTTTTGGGCATGTGGAAATTGGAGATCATACAATTTGCAATGCTGAACTCATAAGGCGGATGAATAAAGAGATTGGTCCATCCTTCAGCCGGCTTGATGTATTTATGCGCAGAAACCGCAGATTCAATTGCACGCATCGTAGTAGTGCCTATAGAACAAACTTTTGCGCGGTTGTCGATAGCCCGATTTACAATCTTACAGGTAGGGTCATCAATCTTAAAATACTCTGCATCCATTTTATGTTTGCTGAGATCTTCCACTTCAATCTGGCGGAATGTGCCCAGGCCTGTATGTAGTGTAACCTCTGCGATATCTACCCCTTTTATTTCCAATCGTTTCAGCAATTCGCGGCTGAAGTGCAAGCCGGCTGTTGGTGCAGCCACCGCGCCTTCATGTTTTGCAAATACGGTCTGGTATCTTTCCTTGTCCATGGCATCAGGCTTGCGCTTGATGTACTTGGGTATGGGAGTTTCTCCGAGGGAATAAAGTGTTTCTTTCAACTCATCATCGGTGCCATCAAAAAGAAAGCGGATGGTTCTGCCGCGCGAAGTGGTGTTGTCAACCACTTCCGCAACCAGCATGCCATCGGTGCCGAAGTAAAGTTTATTACCTACGCGGATCTTTCTTGCAGGATCTACCAACACATCCCACAAACGCATCTGGTGATTTAGTTCACGAAGTAGAAAGACCTCGATCTTTGCGCCTGTTTTTTCCTTTCTTCCATATAGACGGGCAGGAAAAACTTTGGTATTGTTTAAAACAAGGCAGTCCTTTTCACCGAAAATAGTAAGGATGTCCTTAAAAGTTTTGTGCTTGATTTTCCCGGTTTTGCGTTCTACAATCATGAGCCGCGATTCATCGCGATTCTTGGAAGGAGTTTGAGCTATAAGGGACTGCGGGAGGTCAAATCGGAATTGTGATAATTTCATGTACTTTCAATAAATTACGGTTTATTAAAAGTTGATCAAAGCCTATAAATCATCTCCAAAGAATGGAATGATACATTCAGGATTTTTGAAAAACGGACTGCAAAGATAGAATTTTTAGTTTCTGTTGCTAATTTATTTTGCAGCAGTAATTTCCCGATTTAAAGTAGGTTTGCATTCTCATGAGAATTCTGCTCCGCATTTTCAATGAATCCGTAGCCATCGCCATCCGGGAATTACGTGTAAATAAGCTGCGTACTATTCTCACGCTGCTCGGTATTTCTATTGGTATCTTTTGTGTGATCTCGATCTTTTCATCCGTTGATTCATTGGAGAATAACCTTCGTACAAGCATCAATAAGTTTGGCAGCAATGTGATCTATGTCACTAAATTTCCCTGGGCTCCTGAGGAAGGTGAAACGGAATACCCCTGGTGGAAATACTGGAACAGGCCCTATGCCAAATTTGATGAGATGCGAACCCTGCAGGAGAAGCTAACAGGGGCAGAAGCTGTTGCCGTTTCTATCTGGATAAATGCACCTGTCATAAAATATGGAGACAGGAACATTACCAACTCTACCCTCAACGGTGTTTCGCAGGATTACGACCGCATTATGGACCTGAACCTGCAGTCGGGCCGTTACTTTACACCCGCTGAAGCCAATGCCGGACAGCCCAAGGCCATCATTGGCTATGAGGTGGCTGAGCAGTTATTTCCAGGTAATGTAGATCCTGTTGGGAGAGAAATTGACATCTATGGACAGAAGGTTATGGTGATTGGTTTGTTTGCGAAGGAAGGTAAGACCCTGATTCAAAATAGCAACGATAACCTGATCATGGTACCTTACCAATACCTGGTTTCGAAAGTGAAGGTGGATGGTTTCCAGGTAGAACCTGCCATCCTGGTAAAAGCAAAAGACGGAACTCCACTGGATGAGCTGAAAGATGAAATTCGCGGCGTAATGCGTGCAGACAGAAGGGTGAGGCCAAGCCAGGAAGACAACTTTGCATTGAACCAGATCAGCATCATATCAAACCAGTTGTCGCAACTTTTCGGAGTGTTGGATGTAGTGGCGCTCATCATTGGTGGATTTGCTATACTTGTAGGTGGCTTTGGAATTGCAAATATCATGTTTGTATCTGTGCGGGAAAGAACCAACCTGATTGGAATTAAGAAAGCACTG
>JBDSEW010000473.1:0-2501 GCA_039919825.1 Chitinophagales bacterium
ACAAATTCTTTCATTCCATCGACCAAAGCAAAGGGTTAAAAATATCCGTAGCTGATGAAGTAGAATAATGCCTGCGTTTCAACACGCATTACAAGCCGTCAGTGCTAATTTTTATTGGTCTAATCAATTGATGGGTTGGTCTAAATTATTTTTTTCACTATTCGTTGCATACGTTCTTTGTTATCACTTTCATCATAGTAATCATACTATTCTTTTAAATGCTGATGTATGATTGTAAGCTTCCCGATGAATGTACTTCAAGTTAAATAAATTCTCATGGTTGGTTTGGTAAACTACCTGGCCGGTGACAATGTCCCGTAAGTCACCTGGCCGGGTAGTTTTAGATTTGATCAGTCTATATTGAAAAAGCACAGTCATGCAATTTTAAATGATTCAGTTTATATGGCAGCTTGCTTGTTTTCGTAAATTACCAATGTCTCAAACAAAACTTCTTCCACATGAATTCTTCCTCAACGTCACTCCTTCTTTGTTGCGTCATCTTTATTGCCTCCTGTACTTCATCGAGTAAGAATAAGCCGGCCTCGAAGCTGGTTTCCTTGCAACCATTGCTGCACAGTTATTATGAGGATCATTTGAAACTGAACCCGATAGAAGCAACACAGAATGGTGACAACCGCTATAACGACCAGCTGCCCAATTACCTGTCGGCTGCATTTCGCAACCAGGAAAAAGCAATGGTGAAGCAATACCTCGATTCTCTTGGAAAATACGATCGTTCGATGCTGAGTGAAAATGATCAGATGAGTTATGATGTGCTGAAATGGGAACTTTCCATATCGATGGAAGAACTTCAATATCCTGAAGAACTGATGCCCATCAACCAGTTTTGGAGTCTTACCCTCACCATGGGTCTGCTCGGATCAGGCACCGGAAATCAACCTTTCAAAACAGTTAAAGATTACGAAAATTGGTTAGTCCGGATTAACGGCTTTACTGTCTGGTGCGATACCGCAATTGGTAACATGCGCAAAGGAATGACAGAAGGAATAGTGTATCCAAAAATTTTGATGGAACGTGTATTGCCGCAATTGAAGAGTATTCTAGTTACTGATGTAACAAAAAGCCTGTTCTATCAGCCGATTGTGAATATATCCTCATTAAATTTTTCCGATGAAGACAACCAGCGATTGACTGCTCTTTATACCAATGCTGTAAGCGATCAAATTAATCCTTCCTATCAAAAATTGTATGATTTTATTCAAAATGAATACCTGCCTGAATGCAGAACTACTCCCGGCATTTCGAACATTCCCGGCGGCACGGATTACTACCAGCACCTGATTAAATATTGGACAACCACCGACATGAATGCCGACCAGGTTTTTGAGCTGGGGCAAACAGAGGTTCGCCGCATAAGAGGTGAAATGGAAAATGTGATGAAACAAGTGGAATTCAAAGGAGACCTGAAAGAGTTCTTCCAATACATTCATACGGATAAAAAATTTCAACCCTTCAAAACAGATGAAGAGGTATTGAATGCTTACCGTGCCATTGAAGAACGGGAGAAGCCTTACCTCAGTAATCTCTTTTCCGTGTTTCCACAAACACCCTTTGAAATTCGCCAGACAGAAGCATTCCGTGAAGCCAGTGCCAGTGCAGAATACAACCAGGGCACTCCCGATGGGTCACGCCCTGGGGTGTTTTATGTTCCCATCGTTGATCCGGCAAAATTCAATAATATTTCCATGGAAGATCTATTCCTGCACGAAGCAATTCCCGGCCATCACTACCAGATTTCCTTACAACAGGAAAACAACAACCTTCCTGAATTCCGCAAGTTCATCTGGTATGGTGCTTATGGCGAAGGATGGGCGCTATACAGCGAATCATTGGGGAAAGAGTTAGGATTGTTCGAAGATCCTTATCAATATTTCGGTATGCTGAGTGAAGAAATGCACCGTGCGATCCGCCTGGTAGTGGATGCAGGCATTCATACAAAAGGATGGACACGCGAACAGGCCATCCAGTTTTCAATGGACAATGAAGCGGAATCAGAAGCAGATATCACTGCTGAAATTGAACGATACATGGCGATCCCCGGACAGGCGTTGAGTTATAAAGTTGGCCAACTGAAAATCCTGGAACTACGCAGTAACGCAGAAAAAGAACTCGGCGATAAATTTTCTATCGCAAAGTTTCATGATGAAATATTGAAAGACGGATGCTTGCCGATTGCTGTACTGGAAGCGAAGATGAAGAGATGGTTGGAGCAGATGAAGGGTGATGCTTCCTAAACATTGTTCAACTGTTTAATTTTTTTTCGAAGCCGACCTAAGGACACAAACTAACGAATAATGACCTTAGACTTCCGACTTCAATAAGCACTTCACCCATGAAACAACACCCAGGTATTAATATTACCATTCTGATGATGACCCTCCTCAGCTCATTTCAGGCAGGGGCGCAAAACAACTATCAATTCACGATTGATCTTGTGAATGTTAGCAACGACCAGGTAAATGTAGAATTACAATGCCCGC
>JBDSEW010000045.1:0-5437 GCA_039919825.1 Chitinophagales bacterium
ACCAGTATTGAAATGGCTCCGGGTGTGAGCGCTATCCTGTTCTCCTGGAAATGCCGTTCCTTGGGTATACCTATAAAAAGCTGATCCTGCTTTCGCGAAACTTCAAGCAGTGATTCCTGTGGGGCAAGCCCGATTCCAGATTTCAATTCTTCTGGTAACCTGATCTTTTTCTCTTCACTCATTGCCATTCAAAAGTTAAAATCCTTTCCTGTTCATTTATTACTTCAATACTGATGTGGATAGTAGCCGGTGGAAGCAATACTTCTATTAATTGTGGCCATTCAATAAAACAATATTCATTTCCGGAAAGATACTCTTCTATTCCTATATCTACAGCTTCCTCAAGGGTTTTCAAACGATAGAGATCCACGTGAAAGATCCTTTCCCTGCCCTGGTATTCATTCACAATGGCAAACGTAGGACTTGAAACATGTTCTCTTACTTCTAAAACCTGGCAAAGAGATCCTATGAGGGTTGTTTTCCCGGCGCCCATTTCACCTAAAAATGCAAAAATCCTTTTATCTGCGTAATGTAATAAGACCTCCTTTGCCACTTCCGGTAATTCATTCACCGAAGAAATTTTCAATTGTTTCTTCATGAAGTGCAAACTATGAAAAAAGTTGGCAGGAGCAGTTCATTGGTATTTAGTTAACATCCGAATTAACAAAAATCCAATGAGCGGCTCCTCTCTCCCAATATCTAAAATCCCTTAGCATCACTTATTGATGGCACTGCCTTTCAACCGAAATGCTTTTTATAGTTTTAATTTTCAAAATAATATTCCATGCAAAATGTTGCAGCAGGAACTTTCCTTTTAACAATCAATAGAAAGATAGTTGCCTTCTGCGGATTATTTATCCTTTCTGCAACTACACTTGCTGCTCAAATCACACTTGTGAAAGAATGTGATCTTTTGAACTGGTACCACTGAATGTTGGCTTGGAGGAATATGCGGCTAACGAAAGCGTCAGTATATTTCCCAATCCGGTTTGAGAGATTGCAGTTTGCAATTGGCATTTCGTAACTCCATCGGACGTGTCTGTTAATTTAATCGACCTGTCGGGAAAGGTCATCGTGCAACAACACGTTTTAAAAGGAGTTAATAAAGCTGAAATTGATTTGCACAATATTGCAGGTGGAATTTATTTAGTTCAATTAGCAGGAGATCATTTTCATGCCACGAAAAAGATCGCCGTTAGCCATTGAACCTGGTCTTTTTCTGAGTATGATGGAAGTACTTTTCATCATCATTTCTCTTAGCTGCCTATGCTATAACCTCTCCGGATGCTTCATCCATAAAAATAATCTTGTCTCTTAAAAAGTAAATACCGGTTTCCTTACCGATCTCAACAGATTCATCGGGCGGCCTGCCTGCTATTAAAGTCTGGTTGGATAAAGAAAGATAAACCAGTTGCTCATTGCCCATGTTTTCGTAAGCAGATACCTGTAACCTCGTGTCAGGCTTATTATTGCCTCCCTCACCCTCTAAAAGAACGATATGTTCAGGTCTGATTCCGGCGATCAGCCGCTTACCAATATAATTTTGCAGTGATGGTAATACCGAACCCAATGATATTTTGAAGTTGTTCGATTCATGGACGAAACAATATCCATCTTGCTTTTCTAATGATCCCTTTAAGAAATTCATCGTTGGTGATCCGATAAACCCGGCTACAAATTTATTTGCAGGCTTATTGTATAAATGCATTGGCGTATCCAATTGCATGAGTTTTCCCTTATTCAAAACTGCAATCCGGTTTCCCAGGGTCATCGCCTCTGTTTGATCATGCGTAACATAAATCATCGTTGCATTAATCTCCCTGTGCAGCTTCTGCAATTCTATCCGCATCTGGCTTCTGAGCTTTGCATCCAGGTTACTGAGTGGTTCATCGAACAAAAAAACCTTTGGCCTCCTGATAATGGCTCTTCCGATAGCTACCCGCTGCCTTTGTCCGCCTGATAATGTCCCGGGCTTCCGGTCCAGCACTTCTTCCATTTCAAGCAATTTAGCAGTTTGCATCACACGCTCTTTGATTTCAGCCTTCTTAAACTTCTTCAGTCTTAATCCAAAGGCCATATTTTCAAAAACAGTCATGTGCGGATACAAAGCATAATTCTGAAATACCATGGCTATGTCGCGGTTGCTGGGATCGAGGTCATTCATCTTTTTTCCATCGATGGAGAGAGTTCCCTCACTGATTTCTTCAAGGCCTGCAATCATGCGCAGCAAGGTTGATTTTCCGCAACCAGAAGGTCCTACAATCACCATAAATTCCTTATCCCGCACTGTAAAAGAAATATCCTGGATGGCTTTATAGGACGCTTCTTTTCGCTTTCCCGGCGGATATGTTTTTGAAATATTTTCTAAAGTAACCTCTGCCATAATCTTTCTGTTTACGATCCTGTTAAAGCGAAAAAAATTCTTTTGAGATCCTGGTAATACGACAAGCCAGGTCCAGTTCACCGGATGCGATTATATAATCATCACCCTGAACGGCAATGCCTGTTGAAAAAACCACATCATCCAGATAGGACAGATCACGAATAGGGAATGTCAATTCCGCGTTAGCTTCCAACAGTGGTGTCACATCTTCAAGGCGAAGAATTTTGATCGGATCATCTTTGTCGAGCAAAGCCCAAAACGTACGGTACACTCCCACTTCTCCCTTGTGTTCTACACCATGGTATAACATCAGCCATCCATCGGGAGTTAGCACCGGTGGCGTACCACCTCCGATTTTTACATTGGAGGGAGAAGATCGTCTTGCTCTTAAAAAAGGAGCATCCATGGGTTTCCAATGCAACAGGTCTGGTGAGGATGACATTTGAACCGATGCACCGGGATGAAACAAAGAAGAAGGCGTAGTTGCAAAATAACATTCACCAAGCGGCCTTGTCAAAGCATAATAGCTTGCATTGATCATTCCTTCAAATAACAGCATGTCCTTGTTCTGATGGTCGAGCACCATGCCAAGATTTTTGTAGTTGAGGCCATCTTCAGAAACATACAGCATGGTGGAATGCCGCTCGCTGCTTACACAACATACCGTCATGTGATAGGACCCACTGATCAGAGAAATTCTCGGATCTTCAATTCCATATTCCTGTCCAGTTCTATTTGGGGAAATAATATGATCATAGTGTATCTTGTTTATTGCTGTACCATCCTCGTTTAGTTCTACCGGTAACAACCATGACAAGGATGTTAAGGCATACACGGGAAACCCATACGCATTGATCTTAAATTTTCTTGGGTCAACATTATTCACTTCTTCTGAAGGCCATTCGTCTGTGACATAACCGTTATCTTCATCCCATCTTATGCAATAAGAGTTATTATCTGCAACAGGATTGGATAAAGCTTCTGCTACTCTCACCATCATTAGTAAATTACCATTTGGCAAACGGCAAAGGCCGGGATTGAAAGCACCTAATACATAGGTCTTCTCCTTTAAGCCGTTTCGCATTGGCGAGCGGGACAGGTCAACATCACCGGGCGTGAAAATTAAGTGATCAGATTTTATATGATTGCGGTTATTGTTCTGCATTGCACAGGTTCTACTTCTGCTTATTCTTTTACGGTTTTTTATACTTGTCGAATGCTGTTTTCACTGCAGGATGATCTTCGATAAGCTGCATCGTAAACAAAGCCTCAATGGTTGATTCAGCTCCTGAATTTTTATTAATGCTTCCGGCTCCAGAAATCGCATCAAAGCAACGACCCGTGCTTACATTAAACATATTCGTTGACTCAGCATTCGCACCCAGAAACCATGCTGCGAGGTGCCCGGCAATGTCAGCATACTTATCCTGCCCGGTGATAGTATAGGCTTCGACAGCCGCAAAAACCATGGGTGTGATGCCATATGCAATTTGCTCATACTCCTTTCCGGTGAGCTTTTGAAAGGTTTCTCCATCCTTCGCAAGTGAAAAAGAAGACTGATACCCATTCTGCAAAAGCCAGGGATAAAAATTATCTATTTCCGCCAATGCTTTGTTGGTGTATTGAACATCATTCAAAAAAACACCGGCCTTCAACATAGCATACGCCTGGATATTTCCATAGGCATGCCACGTGTTCTCCCAGCTTAAAAAACAGGAATAAGGATAGTGGGTCGCATCACCTACCTGCATCAGTGCAATTCCATCTGCTAATTTTTTTATGTAATCTTTTATCGCTGCATCTCCGGTAACTGTACAATATGGAATCAATCCCAGGATAAGCAAGGCAGATTGATCAGTAGCACTGTTTGCGGGCAACCATTCGGGAACAGTTATACCGCTAACGATCTTGGTTGTTTGTGGAAGATTTACCAGTTCGTTCTTGATCTGAACAACCAGCTTATTCACGGCAGCATCCATTTGACCGTACAGTAGTGCATCCATATTTTTCACCAAAGGTGCCACTTCTGTAAGCGCCAGCAACGCTCTCCACGACCACCAGTTTGCGTTGTTTACACTGGTAGATCCAAACTTGTTGATCAGTCCATTGGTGTAAAGGAAGTTGTAGAAATAACCATTGTCTGATTGCATCTCCAGTATAAAACGTATCAAATTAAATGCTTTAGCCTGCACTGCTGTATCTGTTGAAAATTTATCGCTTCGTGTATAGACAAGCACTGCTCTCGCAACATCATCAATACAGGTAAAACCTTCGCCTGCAGCCTCTACCGTATGATAGTCGGGAGCTTCCGCATAAATATATACTCCGGCGGCTTTTGTACCGGTTGTAAAAGTAACCGGTGTATAGAGATAATCAAGGTGGCTGGTATTGACAAGTCCAGTATTTACAACCGGTGCAGGTGGCTGGTTGGAACCGGATTTACCACAGGCCGTCACTATAAAAATGATGGTAAAAATGCAAATGCTGTATTTTATTTCTTTTTTCATAACAGTAACATTAAGGTTTCATTTCATTTAGTATTTCATCTAAAGGAACAGTTGCAAATGCCGTAGCAGAATCAGAAACAGCGTATGGAATGATCAGCGTGTTCTCCTGCAATATCGAACCACAGGTGTAAACTACATTTGGAACATAACCCTCGCGTTCCACTTCATCTGCTTCCAGTAACGGTTTATGTAACCTGCCAATAATTTTAGACGGATCCTTCAGATCGAGGAGAATAGCACTTATCACATAGGTGCGCATTACGCCTACACCATGCGTAAGTAAGAGCCAGCCCCGATCGGTTTTTATAGGTGAACCACAATTACCCAACTGAACCAACTCCCATGGAAATTGTGGCTCCATCAACAATTGGTAATCATCCCAACGGTACAAATCATCGGAGAACATGATGTTCATCATTTCGCCTCCCTGCCTTGTTATCATCGCATATTTTCCGTTGATCTTTTCCGGAAACAGCGCCATTCCTTTATCTGAAATTGCTGTACCATACAACGTATTGATATTGAAAACATCAAAATCCTTTGTGGC
>JBDSEW010000047.1:0-13115 GCA_039919825.1 Chitinophagales bacterium
TTAATTAAGAGGACTCGTAAATTAACTCACAAAAGAAACTTGTAACAAGTATCCGGAATATTAGTAGCAGGTTCGAATTCTCAAATAAAAAGCCGCGCATACGTGATTTCATGCGCGGCCAGTAAAATGCTGTTCTTAATAAAAATAGTTAAAATTTATAAGCAAATGTAAGTACAATGTTTCCAGTATTCTTTTTAATTCCAACTCCCGGCACAGACTGATCATTAAGCGAATAAGGTTGATAGAATTCCTTGGATGTGCCATGGATGTAGGCGGCATCAACTGACACATTTTCCATTTTTAATCCAAACCCACCACTTACATTGATTTTGCTGTAATCATATCCTTCGGTTGCGATGCCGGCTTTAAATGGTGATCCATAATATCCAAATCCCGCTCTGAAACGGAAAATGTCATATACAAACTCCCCTCCTACACGGACATTCGATGCAGATCCATATTTCAGATCTATGGTTTGATTCAGCGAAGCTTCAACTGCTTGCTCTTCTACAGGTGCATAATGGTTAAATTTATAGTGCATAGCTCCATAATCTACATATTCGTAATCTACTGAAATGAACCCGTATTGCTTAAAAAATATAGCCATACTACCCATAGCCCTCCAGGGGGTAACAAGTGCATAATCATAAACACCATAAGGAGTAGAATACGATGCACCCTGAGAAGTGTCAAGTACTGCGTTGATGTATGAATTGTACTCATCATGCATGTAATAGATAGTAGGCGAGTGGAAAGCACCTCCAAACCTGATCCACTCGTTTACCCTGTATGCCAGTCCGAATTTGCCATTGAAGCCAATTCCATAGGTTGATATATTATCGTACAACTGGAAATTGGAAAAATTGGAGATCGAATTATTGGCATCTGTTTCTACATAGGAAGAGGAATAGGAATAATGAAGAGAAGGCATTCCAAAGGTTGCTCCCATATATAAATGGTCATCGTAATTGGATCCAAGTGTGAATACATATTCGGTTGCTGATCCATTCTCCTCAATCAATCTATTCTGTTCAACCTGTCCGTGAGGAATTACACTGGTGTAATAGTTGGTATCTGATACATTAGGATTTACGAGATAAGATTCCCAAACGAGTGCTGATGAAAACGGATAGGTATTGGTTATCTGGGAAGGAGATATACCACCACCTGAATTTAACTCTTCAAGGTAATAGTCAACCAATGAATTGTCCTCGTTAAATCCACGGTAATAAGTTGATTTATTAAAGTCGTTGGTACGGTTTGCTCCAAATCCGAAATTCAATCTTTTCCACTTGTTATCACTGTGCTTCCTGGTAAGATCGGATGAAAACACTACTCCAAAATTACTCACATTAAATCTTGAGGCAGAAGCATCATTCAGGATATTCTGAAAATTCGCCGAGGAATTTGTCCAGGCCACAGAAGGCGAAAAACTCATCTCAGAACTCCTGTAAAGTCCTATGCCAGCCGGATTAAAGCTGAGAGAACCAAAGTCGGCACCCAATGCACCAAATGCACCTCCTACGCCTATGAACCTTGCCGTTCCACCAATTGAATATTGTGAGAAGCGAAGAGCATCTTCATCTGTTTGAGCAAGTATCATTGTTGGTACACTAAAGAACACACCAATGGCTAACAAGATCTTTTTCATATTCAAAATTTAAACGAATTAGGAAATAACAATCGCTTATTATCTGCGGGGATTTTTACCAGAACTCCTGTTGCCTCCTGAAGAGGATGAGTTAGAATTGTTATTCTGATTATAACTTCTGCCAGAATTGTTTCCACTATTTGAAGAAGAACGGTTAGTACTAACATTCGTATTGGAATGCTCATTACTTTTTGCAGGTTTCTCATAGCTTATCGACTTCTGCTTTTGAGATTTTCCCGGAACCAATATTTTTTGATTTGACTGGTTAGCGGGAATATTCATTATAACTGATTCCTCATTATTTCCCCTATTCAAGTCCATAGTGTTTCCCTTATCAGTTAACCTACTCATATTTTCGGAGCCAGAAGCAATTGGTTGTTGTCTGTTTAATGAATTTGCCGCTTCATTCACACTACGCTGCTGCTCAAAAAGTGGAGCATTATTCGTGCGGGGTTTGTTATCCTGCATGTTCTGCTGTGAAGGTGAGTTAGATGGTGAAACTGACCTTACAGGAGGGGAAACAGTTTTGATATCGTTAGAATTACCAGGAGAGGAATAATTTCTGTCCGGTGTATTCTTTATTGTTCCGATACCTGACTGGTTACTGTTTGGAACGGTTGTATTTCGTTTGATTTCATTTGTTCCACTTACGGTATTGGATTTAATCGGTGCTGTTCCTGTAGGATTTTCTCCTGCTATGTTTGACGATGAAGGAATAACTGAAAGCCCGGAGCCATGGGATGTGTTTCCTTCTCCGTTTTGGTCACCTGAATTATCTTCACCGTACTTGTAGTGCCGGCCATCGCCGTTATCAGAAGTATTACTGCTCGATGAACCATGGGAACCATAATAAGTATTATTTCCATAACCATATCCATCACCATAGTAACCTCCACCATAATATCCATTATTGCAACCACCTCCGTAATAACCACCGTAGTAACAGCTATAAGGGTTATATCCGTAATAATAAGGAGAATACCATGGATTGTAGTAGTAGGAAGAGTAATAAGGAGAGTAATAAGGTGAATAATAGGGATTATACCAGCCATTACCCCCTCCAAAGCCAAATGATAACGATACACCAAATCCAGGCATGGTATAGAATGGACTAAAATAACTAAAGCCCAAAGAAGGACCATACCAGTGGCTCAGGTTTGATGAATAGCTGCTCTCATTACCATAAAAATCGTAATTCTGACCTTCATAGTAATTGTTGGTTACATAAGTGGTTCCATTCTCATCCGTATATTTATCAGAGGTTGAATGATCAGGATCAGGGTTTGTCTGACCATTTTCATATGAACCAGCGGACGGATCAAGATTGCCTTCTGATTGAGAAGGTAAAGCAGGAGTGGTTTCTGTCACATATAAGTCATCTCCCTGAACGGTTGATTGCATTTTAGTACCGGTAGAACAAGACGATAAGAAAAGTGCTGAAACTGAAAGAAGAAAGAGCGTCGTTCTCATACAATTTTATTTTAGTAAAGTGACCTGAGCAGAAGGAGAAAGTTTAAAAATAGGACTGATTCTTAAAAAATCAATTATTTTTCCGACCAATATCCAACTTGTATGCCAAAAGTACAACATGAGTAAAGAAATAACAAACAGAAGCGATGACTATTCCCAATGGTACAATGATCTTGTAATTAAAGGAGGACTCGCCGATTATTCAGCAGTGCGTGGCTGTATGGTGATTAAGCCTTACGGATACGCCATATGGGAAATGATGCAGTCTGTGCTGGATCGTATGTTCAAGGAAACAGGACACCAGAATGCTTACTTTCCGCTTTTCATACCAAAAAGTTTTCTGGCAAAAGAAGCGGCACACATCGAAGGCTTTGCCAAAGAATGTGCGGTGGTAACTCATTACCGGTTAATGAATGATCCCAATGGAAAAGGTATCATTGTAGATCCTGATGCAAAACTCGAAGAAGAACTCATCGTTCGGCCTACTTCGGAAACAATTATCTGGAATGCCTATAAAGGTTGGATTAAATCATATCGGGACCTGCCTTTGTTGATTAACCAATGGGCCAATGTGGTTCGTTGGGAAATGCGGACCCGGCTTTTTCTCCGAACGACAGAATTTTTATGGCAGGAAGGTCACACAGCCCACGCCAATAGTGAAGAAGCCATTGCTGAATCCCGAACAATGCTGGATGTATATGCATCTTTTGCAGAAGAATGGATGGCGCTGCCTGTGATAAAAGGTGTAAAGACGGCTAATGAACGATTTGCAGGTGCTGTGGAAACTTTTTGTATTGAGGCATTGGTGCAGGATGGAAAAGCTATTCAAGCGGGAACTTCTCATTTCCTCGGACAAAATTTCGCGAAGGCCTTCGATGTAACATTTACCAACAAGGAAAACCAAACGGAATTTGTTTGGGCAACTTCATGGGGAGTTTCCACCAGGCTTATCGGAACTCTCATAATGGCACATTCGGATGATAAAGGTTTGGTATTGCCTCCTAAAATGGCACCCATTCAAGTGGTAATAGTTCCTATTGTGAAAACAGCAGAGCAGTTACAGTTGATTGATGAAAAAGTTTTTTCCATTAAGAAGGAACTACAGGCAAAAGGAATTACTATTAAGTATGACAAAGATGATAAACAGAAGCCAGGTTGGAAATTTGCGGAATATGAGTTGAAAGGTATTCCTATCCGTATAGCCATCGGACCACGTGATTTAGAAAATAGAACAGTCGAACTGGCCCGCAGAGATACTCTCACAAAATCCATTGTTTCCATGGAAGGCCTCAGTGAAACCATTGTTCAGCTTCTTGCCGAAATTCAAATCAGCATTTACAATAAAGCACTTGCCTTTCGCAACTCAATGATCACCAAAGTTGATTCGTACGATGAGTTTAAGAAAGTGCTGGATGAAAAAGGTGGATTTATTTCAGCTCACTGGGACGGTACATCAGAAACTGAAAACAAAATCAAAGAAGAAACAAAAGCCACCATACGCTGTATTCCACTGGACAATGTGTTGGAAGAAGGAAGTTGTATTTTTTCAGGAAAGCTTTCTACTCAGCGTGTGCTTTTTGCCAGAGCTTACTAAAACTCTTTTGCTATGTCTGAAAAAACAGTTGGGATCGGATCGCGTGTACAACATCCAAAATTTGGGTTAGGTGTAGTTACCGGTATTCGGCTTACCACTTACCTCATCACATTTATGGAAGCCGGCTTGCATGAAGTCAATCAATTTGATGAACAACTCGAAATAATTGAAGCAGTAGAAATCTCTTCTGAAGTAGAAACGCTTTCGGAAGTTGAAAAATCTCTGTTGGGTGTTTTGAGAAAATGGGCTGATGTGCAGGAAGTAGTTCCACTTGGCGACAGATGGGTTGGAGGAACCATGATTTTAAAACCCGGAGATTCAAAGTTACAATCTAAAGAAATTCCCATTGATGCATTCTTTCACAAAATAGTAATGCTGAGAGATCGCCTTCGTGTGCTTGAACAAAACATCAATAGCCAGGCAAAACTTACGAACGAAGAAAAGGTAAACCTTCAACAGTATATTACCCGTATTTACGGAACGCTTACCACATTTAATGTGCTGTTCAGAAATAAGGAACATCAGTTTACTGGTGAAAGAGGAAAATTCGATTGAGGTGAATCTGAATCAATCACGCACTTTATTTTTTGATACTTTTTTTGCCTTTGCGTAATCTTCTGGCAAGCCGCGATTCTTTCGGTGTATCATCCTCACCGATCAGGTAACCGAATGGCTTCAACTGTTCCACATTGTCAAATATTATTTTGGCAATGCCAAGCAATGGAATAAACAGGATCATCCCCGAAACTCCCCACACCATGTTACCGATGAGTATTACGCCAATGGTGGCCAGGGCATTTATCTTGACCTGTGAACCGGTAATACGCGGAGTCAGAAAATTGTTGTCAATAAATTGATTAAAGAGAAATACGCCCAGTACGCCCACAGGATACAATAAACTTTCCTTGGTGATTAGTGCAAGCAGTATTGGTAATCCTGCGCCAATCCAGACTCCTATATAGGGTATAATGTTAAGAACGGCAGCCAGCACTCCAAAGAAAATCGCATTTTGAATTCCGAGAATCAGGAGCCCGACAGAATTCAAAACTGACATGATTGCCATCACAATTACTACTCCGGTAAGATATTGCCGGGTCACGTTGGTAATTTGTTCTATAACTTTCGTGGCTTTTTCGTGTTGACCTTCCTGGATAAGACCCAGGAAAAAGCCTTTGATTCGTGGGCGGTATAGCAGAAATAAAATAAAATGAAGGATCATAATTCCGAATCCCGCAAGGGTTCCTCCTGTAGAAAGAAGAATTCCTGTCGCCCATTTATCTGCACTTGATATCACGGTAGCCACTTCTTTATTAATAAATTCCCTTTGGTTTTCAATGGTGATCCCCGAAATCTTTTGGATAAATCCCTGAAGTTCATCGAACTTTCCCCTTAACTGTTCTTCAATGGTGGGTAAATCCTTTGCAAAACTCACTATCTGGGTCGAGATAAGGGTGATAATACCCGCAATAATTATCAATATCACCAGCAAAGAAGTCACGATTGCCAATACACGTGGGAATTTCCATTTCTCGAGCAGTCTGTTCAAAGGCAACATTAGCATGGCAAGCAATGCCGCAAAAGTTGCCGGTACAAGATAAAAACTCAACGTCTTTAGAATGGTGTAAGCCAATACCAAAAAAAGAAGTATAAACACGTACAGAGCAATCCTGGGAAGTTTGATGGTATTCATTTGAAAGCAAAGTAGGTGTTTCCTGTCAACTTGCCAAGAAGACAAAGTCGGGATGTGTTTGGACTGAAACCAAACGGTGCTCCTTATCATGACAAACTCTTCCGTCCGATCCCGAAATCAAAGGCTATCTTTGCCGCCGTGAAAAACATTCGGAATTTCTGCATTATAGCGCATATTGACCATGGCAAGAGTACTATGGCAGATCGATTATTGGAAAAAACCAAGACGATTACCGAGCGCCAAATGATGAACCAGGTGCTGGACGACATGGATCTTGAACGGGAGAAAGGCATTACCATTAAGAGCCATGCTATACAAATGATGTATGAGTTGAAGGGAGAAAAATATGTGCTGAACCTGATTGATACTCCTGGCCACGTAGATTTCAGCTATGAAGTATCAAGGGCCATTGCTTCGTGTGAAGGAGCGTTGCTGCTCGTCGATGCCTCCCAGGGCATTCAGGCGCAAACTATTTCAAATCTTTACCTCGCAATTGACAGTAATCTGGAAATCATTCCCATTGTGAATAAGATAGATATGGATGGTGCCATGATTGAAGAGACCTGTGACCAGATTATTGACCTGATCGGTTGCAAGCGCGAAGAAATTTTGTTGGCAAGTGGAAAAACAGGAATAGGTATCGATGAAATTTTAGAAAATATTATCAAACGTATTCCTGCACCTGGTGGTGATACAGCTGCGCCATTGCAGGCGTTGGTATTTGATTCAGTATTCAATTCTTATCGCGGTGTAATTGTATACTTCAGGGTTTTTAACGGTGAACTGAGAAAAAACGATCAGGTTAAATTTTTCAATGCAGGAAGTGAATATGTTGCAGAAGAAATAGGTGTATTGCTTTTAGAACGTTCTCCCCGTGAGATTTTAAAAGCAGGCGACGTTGGATACATCATAACTGGTATAAAAGATGCCAGTGAAGTAAAAGTGGGTGATACACTTACCCTCAAAAATAATTCATGCAAAGATTCCATCCATGGTTTTGAAGAAGTGAAGCCGATGGTTTTTGCAGGCGTTTACCCTGTTGATACAGACGATTACGAGGAATTGCGTGATTCTATGGAAAAACTACGGCTGAATGACGCATCTCTCACTTTTGAACCAGAATCATCTGCAGCATTGGGGTTCGGATTTCGGTGTGGCTTTTTAGGTATGCTTCACCTCGAAATTATCCAGGAACGCCTTGATCGCGAGTTTGATATGCCAGTGATCACTACGGTGCCCAACGTTTCTTACCATGCTTATACCACAGATGGAAATATGACGGTAGTGAATAATCCAAGCGAGTTGGCAGACCCAACAAAACTGGATCGTGTAGAAGAACCCTATATCAAAGCACAGGTGATTACGAAACCGGAATACCTTGGGGCAATTATGTCACTTTGTATAGGCAAGCGTGGCATTCTTAAAAATCAATCTTATCTCACTCCTACCCGCGTTGAAGTTACCTTTGAAATGCCTTTGGCAGAAATCGTGTTTGATTTTTATGATAAGCTGAAGTCCATTTCCAAAGGGTATGCTTCTTTTGACTATCATCCGATAGGCTATCAGCCGGGTGATTTGGTTAAACTTGATATCAAATTAAACAGTGAAAATGTAGATGCTCTTTCTGCCCTCATTCATAAAGACCGTGCCTATGATTTTGGCAGAAGGATCTGTGAGAAACTGAAAGAGTTACTTCCCCGTCAGCAATTTGTGATTGCAATACAGGCTGCTATTGGTCAGAAGATCATTGCACGGGAGACAATTTCTGCATTACGAAAAGATGTTATAGCAAAATGTTACGGTGGCGATATCAGCCGTAAAAGAAAACTCCTTGAGAAACAAAAGAAAGGGAAAAAGCGGATGCGCCAGATCGGTAATGTAGAAGTGCCGCAATCGGCATTTTTAGCTGTTCTAAAACTGGAAGATTGATCATTCTTCCAACCACATCCTGACATAGAGATTAATTTAAATGGCTAAAGGGCCCTGTAGTATAAAAAAAGTCGCTTATGCAGTTACTTGATGGAAAAAAACTTTCACTTGCCCTTCAGGATGAGATTGCGCTGCAGGTACAGTCATTAAAAGTTGCCGGTAAAAAGACTCCTCATCTTGCAGCCGTTTTGGTAGGAAATAATGCTGCTAGCGAAACGTATGTAAGTTCAAAAATAAAGGCCTGCGAAAAAATAGGATTTAAATCGACCTTACTGCAATTCAATAGTAATATTACCCAGGACAAGCTCTTGACTGCGGTGCAGCAATTAAATGATGATGAAGATGTAGATGGAATTTTGGTGCAGCTTCCGCTTCCTGCCCAGGTAGATGAAGAAAAAATAACAGAAGCAATCTCACCAGAGAAGGATGTGGACGGATTTCATCCGGTAAACATTGGTAGAATGGTTAAAGGATTAAAAGCCCCTCTTCCGGCAACTCCATACGGGATTCTATTGCTGCTGGAACGCTACAAAATAGAAACCACCGGTAAGCATTGTGTAGTGCTCGGGAGAAGTAATATTGTAGGAACTCCTATCAGCCTTCTTCTTTCGCGCAACACTTATCCGGGAAATTGTACCGTAACCATTACACACAGCAAAACAAAAAATCTGAAGGAGATCTGTTTGCAGGCAGATATTTTGGTTGCTGCCATCGGGCGACCTGATTTTGTAAAGGCAGACTGGGTAAAAGATGGAGCAGTAGTGATTGATGTTGGAATAAATCGCGTGGAAGACGCCTCAAAAAAATCCGGATTTCGCTTAAAAGGTGATGTTGATTTTGATAATGTAGCGCCAAAGTGCAACTACATTACTCCGGTTCCGGGTGGTGTTGGTCCGCTTACCATTGCCGCACTTATGATGAATACATTAAATGCAGTGAATGCAAAATATGAATAGTCTTGTTTGTGCTGCACGAGAAAAATTAAATTCGAATCGGATTAATACATTAGCTCAATAACATTTCGATACTTGTTACCTGCTTATCTTAAATGAATCAAACATCCACATTTGCTGTAACGAATTCCTTACCTGTAATGGAACACTTTTATACCATACAGGGAGAAGGATTTTACCAGGGCAAGCCTGCTTATTTTATTCGCCTCGGAGGTTGTGATGTCGGTTGTGTTTGGTGTGATGTAAAAGAATCGTGGGATGCATCAAAACATCCACTGATTAATATTGAAACTATCACCAAAGCAACAGCTCGATTTCCTTCCGAAATTTGCGTCATCACGGGAGGGGAACCATTAATGTATAATCTCACTGAGCTTACGAATTCATTGCATGAGCAAAATAAACGAACGCATATTGAAACTTCAGGAGCCTATCCCCTTACCGGCCAATGGGACTGGATATGCCTGTCGCCCAAGAAGTTTAAAGCACCTCTTCCTGATATTTTACCTGTTGCGAATGAACTGAAAGTAGTTGTTTATCACAAAAGTGATTTACAATGGGCAGAAACATACCGGAGCCAGGTTAACAGCCACTGTCGGCTTTTCCTTCAACCAGAATGGAGTAAAGAGAAAGAAATGCTTCCGCTGATTGTTGATTATGTAAAGCAGTATCCACAATGGAACATCTCGCTGCAAATTCACAAGTACATGAATATTCCTTAATTGCGGCTAAATAATTAACAGCTTAAAGCGTTTGTTCTTCCCCACATGAAAAAATTTACTTTTATTTTCTTGCCCTGCCTGTTGCTTCAATATTCAATCGTTCAGGCTCAGCACTATACTACACTGAAGAATGCTTCAAAAAAAACACTTCAGGCTTATAACGATGTCACCAGGTTGATTATGGTTGAAAATTATGGTGACGCACTTAAAGGGCTCGAACAATTAACTGCGAATGATCCAAAATTTATTGATGCATGGTTACTACTGGGTGAATTGTATAAAGAAGAAGGAAATTTTGAAAAAGGTAAACTGTCTCTTGAAAAGGTGGTGGAGATTAACCCCGACTATTCTTCAAAAGGATATTACTTACTCGCTGAATGCAACTGGAACCTGGACAACTATGAAGGTTGCATTGGTGCATGTGAGAAATACCTTACATTTAAAGACATTTCGAAGCAGCGAAAATTACAGGCAGAACAATTTCTTGTTAATTCAAAATTCGCTGCTGTTGCTGTTCTTCATCCTGTTCCATTCGACCCAAAAAATTTAGGCGAATCGGTAAACACAGATGTACCAGAATATCTTCCCTCATTAACTGGTGATGAAGGCACTATTGTGTTTACCCGCAGAGTAGGAAATGGAAGAAATCTTAACGAGGATTTTTATCAGAGTGAAAAAAAGGGCGCTGATTGGGGTATTGCAAGGCCACTCAATGGTATCAATTCACCCTATAATGAAGGAGCACAGAGCATGACTCCTGATGGAAGCACTATCTATTTTGTAGTATGCGATAAACCAAATGGTTACGGAAGCTGCGATATCTATTTCACTCAAAAAAAAGGAACTGTATGGAGTGAACCAAAAAATGCAGGTACTCCTGTTTGCACCAATGCATGGGAAACGCAACCAAGTATTGCGGCCGATGGCAAAACGTTGTTTTTTACAAGTACGCGAGTGGGTGGCAAAGGTGGTAGTGACATCTGGTTTTCCACTAAAGACAAGAATGGAAAATGGACAACACCCGTCAACGCCGGAGATTCCATTAATACACCCTATGATGAAAAATCATCGTTTATTCATCCGGATGGTAAGACTCTTTATTTTTCATCACCAGGGCATCCCGGCATGGGGAAAGACGACATTTTTTATTCTCGCAAGAAGGAAGATGGCACATTCAGCAAACCCATTAATCTTGGTTATCCCATCAATACAAAAACTGATGAAAACAGCTTTATCGTGTCTTTAAACGGCCAACATGCTTATTTCTCATCCGATCGATTCAAGCTCAACCGGGATATGGATCTTTATTATTTCGATCTGTACAAAGAAGCACAACCTGAGCCTGTAATTTATGTGGCGGGAACTGTAAGTGATTCTTCCACAGGGGATCCTCTTGGAGCATCCATACAGCTTATTAATATCGAGACCGGTATCGTCGCCAGCGAAGTAACCTCCGATGCCACTGATGGTAAATACCTAGTAAGCATTCCTACCGGGAAGAATTACGCGCTGAATATTGCTGCGAAAGGGTATTTATTCTACTCCGAAAATTTTTCACTGGAACATTACAATAGTGAAGTGCCTTTTCAAATTAATGTTCAGCTTCAACCTATAAGAACAGGCAGTACCGTTGTTTTAAAAAACATCTTTTTCGAAACGGACTCCTATATACTAAAAGACGAGTCGAAAGCGGAGCTGAATAAATTAATTGACCTGTTAAAGCAAAATCCTTCTCTTAAAATTCAGATTAGCGGCCATACAGATAACCAGGGAACAACAAACTATAACCAATCTCTTTCGGAAAACCGGGCAAAAGCAGTTTATGAGTACTTATCTGCCAATGGAATGATTCCCTCACGTCTTGCTTTTAAAGGTTACGGTGAAACAAAACCACTGAGCACTAACGAAACAGAGGCAGGCAGGTCACAAAATCGGAGAACCGAATTCACTGTTACCGGGCTTTAAGAGTTGTTGATCGCCTTTAGTATTTCTAATTCTTTTTGATCTTATTAAGGAAGCAGTTTTCAAATCATAATTTCCATTAAAAACTAGGTTATAGCTTTCTTTATCCGAACGAGTTTTTGCAGAAGTTCTTCAATTTGGTTCAGGGGAAGCATATTTGCCCCGTCAGATTTGGCATTTGCGGGATCGGGATGTGTTTCAATAAACAGGCCGTCAACTCCCACGGCTACTCCGGCCTTTGCGATCGTTTCAATAAGTTGTGGCAGGCCACCGGTTATTCCGGTCGATTGATTCGGTTTTTGGAGTGAATGGGTACAATCAAGCACGACAGGATAGCCGAGTTGCTGCATTATTGGAATTCCCCTGAAATCAACCACAAGGTCCTGGTATCCAAAAGTTACTCCCCTGTCGGTAAGCAGTATATTATTGTTACCTGCATCGCTGATTTTTTTTGCCGCAAACTGCATTTGTTCGGGAGCGAGAAACTGCCCTTTCTTAATGTTCACAAATTTACCCGTTTTTGCTGCTGCTACCAGCAGGTCCGTTTGCCTGCAAAGGAAAGCAGGGATTTGAAGAACATCAACATACCGGGCAGCAAGGGAAGCATCTGTAGTTTCGTGGATGTCAGTTAGTGTAGGGATATTAAACTTCTCACCAGCCCTTTTAAGAATGGCTAACGCCTCTTCATCCCCTATTCCTGTAAAAGAATCCATCCTTGAGCGGTTCGCCTTTTTAAAAGATCCTTTGAGGATAAACGGTATTTCCAATTTGGTTGTTATCCGAAGAATTTCTGCTGCAATCTCCATTACAACCTCCTCGCTTTCTACGACACAGGGGCCGGCGATGAGAAAAAAATTAGTGGAAGGCCGGAAGGTTGAGTAGTGGAACATGGCGTGAGAAAAACAATTGATTAAAGGCTCTTAAGTAGGGTAAAAACAAGATTAAAATCGTGATTCAATAACGGTAACCTACGCACTATATAAACTATGATAACATTTAAGCTTTACAAAATTTCGGTTGTCAAAAAAAGAATTTGCAGAATAAGGTTTTCAAAAGGTATCCATTAGGATTGAATGAAACATAAAATTCTTCCCTGGATTTGTTGATAATAAGAAGATTATTTTCTTTAAAAAAATCTTCTATT
>JBDSEW010000102.1:0-3848 GCA_039919825.1 Chitinophagales bacterium
CCAACTGATTGGATGACCTGGCTTTTTTGCCTTTGCAGGAAAACACTACGAGTAAGAAGGCGAACACTGTGCCTGCCAGCAACAAGTACCTGCAAAATCCAAGGGCCGTCATACTTTGATTAAATAATTTTTTTATAGAGAAAGAAACAGCGATATGCTGCGAAGCCAATCAGCACAGCGCCCAATATATTCCTTGCTGAGCCAGATAATTCCGGGAAAACGCTGGTAAAAATCAAACTGCCTCCCACCCCTAT
Source organism: Chitinophagales bacterium (assembly GCA_039919825.1). Classification (GTDB taxonomy): domain Bacteria; phylum Bacteroidota; class Bacteroidia; order Chitinophagales; family UBA10324; genus JACCZZ01. The sequence continues at coordinate 255 of JBDSEW010000102.1, forward strand.
GTAGAAGATAATCATGAAGAGGTGGAAGGCAATTAAAACCGGTTTCAAGAAAAGCCGATGAGATTTAAATTTATTCGGTACCTAACTTAAAAGTAACTGGGAGTTTGAAGTACACCTTCACAGCATTTCCGTTTTGTTTTCCTGGTTTCCATGGAGGCATGTTCTTAACAACACGCTCAGCTTCCTCGGCACAGCCACCACCGATATCACGTACTACCTGCAGGTCGGAAATCTTACCACCTTCATCCACCACAAATTGCAGAACTACTTTACCTTCAATTCCATTTTCACGGGCTGCTGCGGGATATCTCAGGTTCTTCTGGAGGTATTTGATCAACTCGATTTGTCCTCCAGGAAATTCCGGCATTTGTTCCACGTACATAAATATCTCAGGCTTCTTCTCTTCTACTACCTGTGTTTCCTGCGCACTGAAATCATAGGAAGCATTTGGATCCACCTCAGTTACGGTTGAGATCTCTGCCTGCTGCAATTCCTCAACCGGAGGTGGTATATCTTCCTCTTTTACTTCTTCATCCGGCTTAATAACAGGCGGAGTAAATTTAATAGTCTTAGGAGGTGGAGGAGGCAGATCCGGTGGCGGTGGTGGAGGTGTATTCTTATCAATTGGGGGAGGCTCCGACAGCTCGGTATATTTAATTTCTTTCCTGGGTTCCACCTTTGCCTCCGGTGTTAGTAAAGTAACAATGTAAGGGGCAACAAAAGCTACCACGTAAAGACCGATAGAAATCAGCAATGCCATCATGATATGCCTGCCATATCTCTGACGGAGATCGTAAGCTCCGTAACTTTTATTTCTGCCTTCAAAAACAAGATCGTCGAGATCTGCAGTTAAAATTTTCTGTGCATCCATGTTTTTAAGTTTTCATCGTTAAGATGCAAAACGCACCACCATTCCACAAACTACTTAGGAATCATTTCCAGTTCTTCCTGAGTAACATCTACGATAGCAAAAGATTTAATCTGTGAAATTTTCATTTCATCAAGTATATCCACGAGGTTGGCATACTTAGAGTCTTTAGTTGGCTTAATCAAAACATACACTCCATTCTCCTTCCAACCATTTTGATGTTGTATGGCCAACACCGACTGATATTTTTCAATCAGAATCTTACGAATGCCCTTGAAGTTGGTAGATTCTACTACAGGATCCTGATTTCCGAAGTAATAAAATATCTTGTCGTTGCCACCAAGTAATAAGGTCATTGCCTCAGATTCCCTGATCTTTGATTCGTCTTCCTTTTTAGTTGTATCAGCTTTATCCGGCATCACCACCTGCATTGCTTTGGGCTTTTGCATCGTAGTGGTAAGAATGAAAAAAGTAACAAGCAGAAAACCAAGATCCACCATCGGAGTCATATCAATTCGGGTAGAAATTTTCTTGGCTCTTACACCACCTCGTTTTTTTCCTTTACCGGAATGGACATCACCACCTTCGCCTAATTCAGCCATAGTGCTTTATTTTAATTGTGATGCAGTAACTGGCATTGCTTCATCGGAAGTGATCAGTCCAAACCGCAACACCTTTCTGTTTTGTAATGTTTTAATAACGTTTTGAACTGCTGGGAAATTGGCCTGGCCATCTCCTTTAATCAGAATCACCGGATTACCCCCTGCAATACGGGCATTGATCAACCATACACCCAACTCATTGGAAAAATTCATGGTTGAATCAACCGGTATGCCTGGCTGTTGCACTTTCTTCCTGTCTTCGGCAGACAAGTTGAGATAGTTCTGCATTGATCCCATCGGAATACCAATGCTGGATCCTGTTGCAAAAGCATTCTGCTGATCAACAGAGAAAGTAATTCCGTACGTCTCTCCCATTTTTTGTATTAGCGATTTACGGCTGTTTTGATTATCCAAATCAAAAAATAACCGGCCATCATTTGCTACAGTAATGGTAACTACTCCTTTTTCGGGAATAGTTGCTGTTGAGGTAGAACTTGGAGTGCTCACGGCTACCGGTTCATCGGGCCGGAACTTGGTAGTGAGAATGAAAAAGGTTACCAGCAGAAAAGCCATATCCACCATCGGCGTCATGTCGATGGAGACACTTGTTTTTGGCATTTTTACTTTTGACATCGTACCTGGTTATTTGTAACGTGATGCAAACGTGTTCGTAATGCTGTAACCTGCTTCGTCGATGAGGTAGGTAAGTGAGTCAATTCTGTTGGAGAAATAATTGTACGCTATAATAGCTAAGGCAGAGGTGATGATACCGTTTGCAGTATTCACAAGTGCCTCAGAGATACCCACAGAGAGTGCAACAGAGTCGGCCGCGCCGGATGTTCCCATTGCTGCGAATGCCCTGATCATACCTAATACCGTTCCAATCAAGCCTCCCAGTGTTCCCAATGGTGCAATGGTTGCGATAAAAGGAAGATTTTTCTGGAGCATCGGCAATTCAAGTGAAGTAGCTTCTTCAATTTCCTTTTGTATGGCCAGCAATTTTTGCTCCTTCGACAATTCGTGGTCGTTTGCCATTTCCGTATATTTCTTTAGCCCACTCTTAATAACGTTGGCGATAGACCCTTTCTGACGATCACATTCTTTCATTGCATCATCAATATTATTATTGGCAAGATTAAACTGTACTTTCCTCACAAAATTTGCAACGTTACCGGTTCCGTTTGCCTTTCCCAGTGTCAGCAATCTTTCGATGGTAAAAACGATCACCATGAGCAACATGGTTAGAATCACCGGCACCAGAAAACCGCCTTTATACATAATCCCTTGTATGTTTCCTGCTTTTGGCGTTTCCCGCTCTGCATCCACGAAATTGGCTGGATTACCAAGAATAAATTGAAAAATAATTTCTGCAATGATCAGACATGTGATGATCACTAAAACTGGAAAAAGAGATGAAGAACTACCTTTTTTGTTCATCGGAAGTGATTTTGAGGTTAGAGGTTTTTATAACGTTTTAAAAGAGTGATTGCAAAAATAAACTTTCCTTTTACTGAACCAAACTTAAAGTTAAATTTAAATTGATCCTGATTCCGGCGTTTACAATGATGTGACCGGAAGCATCATGATTTAAGTGCATCCTTCTGAGCTAAACTGTGGTATCGGCTGTAAAAAAAGTAGACCAACAATCCAATAGCGGTCCAGCACAAAAAACCAATCCATGTGTACATGTCTAATCCGAACATCATTGCGCCACAGGTAATTATGCCAAGTATAGGTACGAGTGGCACCAACGGAGTTTTGAAAGTGCGTGGCAGGTTAGGCTGTGTTTTACGAATGATCAGTATTCCTGCACTCACCAACAGGAATGCCGAAAGGGTCCCTATGCTGGTAAGATCACCTGTTAGTGATCCCGGCAAAAATGCGGCAAAGAGACCAGTGAAGACAAAGAAAATCATGTTCGATTTCCAGGGTGTGCTGTATTTGGGATGTATGTCTGAAAACACTTTTGGAACCAATCCATCGCGCGACATAGAGTAGAACACCCGTGACTGACCCAGCAACATTACCAGGATAACAGAAGAAAATCCTGCGAGAATGGCTACCGTAATAAAAGTTGCCAGCCAACTATAACCTTCCATGTATGTTTGAATAGCGTAGGTTACT
>JBDSEW010000115.1:0-11593 GCA_039919825.1 Chitinophagales bacterium
TGCCCTTTGTCGGTTTGCGACACTTCGAATTTCAGGTTCGCATCATCGGGCGACGAAACAGAAAGTTTTGCCGAATCAATGGCTTCATTGGTAAGGAAGTCACTTAGAAAAACAGTAATGCCGGTTGATTTTCCCGTGGTGATTTCTTTATGGCGTAGTACCAGTTCAAACTGATCAGAAGTTTTGCTGATGGTAAAATAATTTTTTGCACCAGACTGGTTTTTCTGCTCTGGCTCACCATGAGAGAATGCCTTCAAACTTAGAAGAACGCACAAGAAAAGCAGCATGAATTTCATTTTGATCATTGTCCTGAAAGTTTATGAAGTTGAATAATAGACTGATTGAAATCTCTCACCACATTCAGATAACCGAGCTTTGTTTCAAATGCAGTATTTAGATTTTGAAGTAGCTCCACATAGCCGATTTCATCTGCATTGTAGCTGCGGGTGGAAGCATCAATTATTTTGGTTGCCTGCGGAAGCGCACTGTTTTCGTAATAATTTAATGAGGAAGCATTTTTACTGAAATCACTTAATCCCTGTTGCCATTGAGCGTTTATGGCGAGGGTAGTTTTGTCAAGTAGATAGGTCGCCGATTGCCATTGGTATTTAGCAGCTTTCATTCTGCCGGCATATTGCCAAAACCAAAGTGGAATAGCAATGCCCACATCTAACCGTGAGGGCGTAATAGCAGGATCTCCACCATTGTTCAGGTAGGTTCCGAAAAATCCGGGAAACGCTTTTGATTTCTCCAGCTTCCAGTTTTGCAACGCCACCAATGTATTTTTAGCAGCGTAGACGGCAAACGGATTTGCGTACGGAACACTATCATTCAGTGCTACCGGCGGTAAACTGAATTTTGTCAGCGCCTGGTCAGGCTGAAGATTTAAAACACTTAATCCCACGAGCAGTACGAGTTGTTTTTGCGCACCGGCAAAATCAATTTGCGATTGTAACCACAAACTGTGTTTGTTCTGATAGGCATTATTGGCATTCAGTTGTTCGAGCAAACCGATCTCTCCAGCTTGTGCCCTTCTGTCTGCGATGGTTGATAATGCAAAAAACAAACTATCCTGTATTTTAAATTCCGCCATCTGTGCCTGCGCAAATTGCAATTGCAGAAAAGCAGTATTCACTTCGCTTCTCAAATCGTTTTGAGTAAGTGCCAGACCTTGCTCCGCCAATGCTATATTTTCTTTTCCAAGTTTAGACTGGTTAATATACACCAGCGGAAAATCAATGTTTTGGGAAACGCTCCATGAAAATTCATGCGCAGGAATTTCAATACCCAGTTCGGGATTTGGCAAGCTGAAAGAGGATTTCTTCAATTGCTGCTGTTGCAAAATTTCCGTCTGCGATTGTTTTACTGCCGGATGATTGCGCATCGCCGCTGCTACTGCTGAATCGAGTGAAATAGTGGTTTGACTGAAGGTTAATTCAGAAAAACATAAAAACACTAAGATCAACCATGTGGTTACGGCCTCTTTGCTTATCTGATTCATTATTTCTGCTTTTGTTCCAAAATATTTTTGAGCTCATCTTCCCATTCAAATTCATCCCCTTGTAGGTAACCATTTTTGCGGTACACAATTTCTCCCTGTTGATTGATGATAATGCAATAAGGAATCGATTGAAAATTGAACACCCGTTTCAAATCGCTGTTGGCATCAAGTAAGATTGGAAAGTTCAATCGGGTTCCATCAGTAAAGCCTTTAATCTTAGTTGTATTTCTCGAATCATCCATAGACACTGCTAAGAATTCTGCATTGTAATTTTTCTTCCAATCATCATACACCTCATTCACATTGTACAATGGACTTCTTTCCTTAGCCGCCCACAGCGCCCAGAAGAAAAGGACTGTTGCTGAGTGCTGTGCCACCACTGAATCGAGCTCCACGCTATTTCCATCTACATCTTTAATTTTAACAGAAGAACGGATTTTCTGAGAATGAGCAAAGCTCACTACTGAAAAGAGAATTACAATCGTCAGACTTGTCTTCACTTATATTAATTTAAGCAATCCGCGAAGCAACTTTCTCTGCTCCGCAAATTGCATTTTGGTAACACTCACTGAAAAATCATTTTACTTTTCATTTTATTTCTCATACTGGATTAAAACTATGCTGCCATTTTCCTACACGCATCCGCACAACTTCGGCAAATAGCAGCGCACTCTTTACAATGTAGCATGTCAGTATGCTTGTCGCATTCAGTTGCACATGCTTCACAGATGTCAGCACAGAGATTACAAAGTTCTTTTGAATAGTTACTTCCCAGGCTCATCAGCTCTGCTGCTGTCCTGCAAATAGTGGCGCATTCGAGATCAAGCTGAATGCACTTTGTCATGTGATGTACATGTTCTTCCTGCAAGCAGGATGTTGCGCAATGGTTACATTCAGTTGCACAATCGTTACATGCATCAATGCATGTTTGGAATTTTTCGTGACTCATGGTTTATTGTTTAAGTATGAATGAATAATTATGCTCGAGAGTGCAATAAGCGGAGCGGATTCTAAGTGAGAAATTACCGCTCCGCGAATTGGATTCTTGCAATTGCTAACAAAAAAATGTATTAATGAGTATGTTCATGTCCATCATTATGCATGCCACCTTCACTGCTGAATTCAGAGGAGATGGACGTGCTTCCATTTGCTAATGTCACTATTGCTTTAAATTTTTCACCGGTATTGGCTCCCATCGCCATCAACATGTTGTCCATCATTTTCAGGTCCATGGTTTTGGTATCTCCGTCAGCATATTGCATGATCACTTTTCCGCTCCATCCTTTTGTGTCCAGGGCATCCGTCTTATCATCCAACGGATAAAAAACAATGTCTTTTCCACTCACTACCATTTCCGCATGGTTTGCCTCCCCCGCTTCTTCCACTATGCCCTTATGAGGCCCGGCGCCCTGTTTACCCACTTCATGCGATTCTTCCGCTTCATCACTCTCTGTAGCAGTAACAGTGGTAATTGGAGCCATCGCTGCTGAATCAGCATTGGCTGTTTTTTTCTCTTCTGAAACGCCGCAGGAAGAAATGAATGCTGCTGTTGCAATAAGCAGAACAGCGGTTACTGATTTAATTGTGTTCATTTGTTTTTGGTTTTGATTTTGATTTTAAAGAATGATTGTTGAGATTATAAAGCATGTTGGTTTGTTAGAAATCATGTTGTTGCTGCTACTTTCAGGGGATCATTTCCCACCTGTGCGAAATAAGTTTCAAGTCCTTTCTTTCCGATCAATGAAAACACAATCGGGCTTACTATTAAATCAAGCAATGTTGAACTCATTAAACCTCCCAGAATCACCGCTGCAACAGGAAAAAGAATTTCTTTTCCAGGCGCGCCGGGATTAAAAAGTAAGGGCAATAAACCAAGTGCAGCTACCAGTGCTGTCATCATTACCGGTACCAATCGTTCGAGGGAGCCGCGAATAATCAGTTGCTCATCGAATTTTTCGCCTTCGTACTGTATAAGATGAATGTAATGTGAGACGCGCATGATGCCATTGCGGGATGCAATGCCGGTGAGCGTGACGAAGCCGACCATGGTGGCAATGGAAGTAACGCCGCCTGTAAGCCAGACTGCCACCACACTTCCGATTAATGCAAGTGGTATGTTCATCATGATTTGCATTACCAGCAGAAATGATTTGAAGTGGCTGTACAATACCAGTGCAATGGCAAAGAGCACTACGATACTCAAAAATAAGATGCGCCGCGAAGCTGCCTGCTGGCTTTCATATTGTCCGCCATATTCTATAAAGTAACCTGGTGGCAGCTTCAGATTGCCGGCAATATTATTTTTCACTTCTTTAACCATGCCCGCCAAATCGCGCCCACTTGCATTCAGCGAAACCGTTATTTCGCGTTGCGCATTTACATGGCTGATGGTATTTGGTCCCGGTTCTTCAGTGATCGAAGCCACTGCTTTTATTGGTATCATCTCACCGGTAGGTAAACTGATCAATGTGTTCTCAATCGTAGTAAGATCGTTTCGTGCCTCCTCAGAAAGTTTCACCACAAGGTCAAATCTTTTTGACCCGTCAATGATTTGTGAAACGGCTTCGCCCTGCAGCAGGGTTTGTAATTCTTTCACCACATCACCCTTCTGCAAACCGTACTTCAGAATTTTACTATCGTCTACTTTGATGTTGAGTTGTGGAATCAATACTTGTTGTTCCACCTTCAGGTCAGAAACACCTTTTACATCTTCGATACTATTCTTAATCTGATCAGCCAAACTTCTGAGTTGTGTTAAATCCTCCCCGAACAACCTGATGGCGACCTGTGCCTGCACGCCTGAGAGCAAGTGCTCCAGCCGGTGTGAGATCGGCTGTCCTACAACAACTACCACGCCCTGCAAGGCATCGAGCTTGTTGCGTATTTCATTTACCACTACCTCTTTGCTGCGCTTCGATTTGGAATAGTCAAGCTCCACTTCCATTTCCGTTGAGTGCACCCCTTCGGCATGTTCATCTAATTCCGCGCGACCTGTGCGGCGTGCCACATATAGCACCTCTGGCACTTTCATGATTTGCTGCTCTGCAATTGTTCCGATCTTATTGGATTCATCAAGTGCAATTCCTGGCCGGGCAAACATATTGACGGTAAGCGAGCCTTCATTGAATTCGGGTAGAAATTCTGAACCGAATGAAAAGAAAATAAACAAGGAAATCACAAAGAGCAAACCTGCCCCTCCAATCACTGCTTTTGGTTTTTTTAAACCCCATTGAAGCATTTTCTCATCCCACTTCTTCAACCATTTCACAACCGCTGTATCTTTTGATTCCAGTAATTTTCCCTTCGAAAGCAGGTAGTAGCACATCACGGGAGTTACCGTAAGCGATACCAGCAGCGAGGAGAGGATGGAAGTGATGTAAGCGATTCCCAGAGGAGAAAATATTCTTCCTTCCACGCCACCCAGTGAAAACAATGGAATGAAAACGAGCACTACAATCACCGTTGCATACACGATGGAGTTCCGGACCTCGGATGATGCATCATAAATCACCAGCAATACATTGCGCGGATTTTGCAACAGGCGATTTTCTTTAAGTCGCCTGAAAACATTTTCAACATCTATGATGGCATCATCCACCAATTCACCAATGGCAATGGCCAGGCCGCCGAGCGTCATCGTGTTTACCGACAATCCAAACTGCGCAAAAATAATTGCGGTGATGGCGATAGAAAGCGGAATGGCTGTGAGTGAAATAATGGTTGTACGTATGTTGAAAAGGAAAATGAAAAGAATAATGATGACGAGAATTGAACCGTCGCGCAATGCTTCCAGTACATTACTGATAGAACTCTCGATGAAATGCTTTTGCTGAAATACATCAGGATTTAGTTTTACATCGGAAGGCATTTGTTGCTGTAACTCAGAAAGCGCCGCTGTGATTTGATTGGTGAGATCAGACGTATTAATCCCCGGCTGCTTTTCTACTGCAAGAATCACTGCTGGTTTTGCATTCACGCTTGCATCACCGCGTTTAGGTTTTGCACCAAAATGCACATCGGCAATGTTCTGCACAAGAATGGGAGTGTTGCTTTTATAGCCGATCGTAAGGTTCTTTATTTCATCGAGCGATTTGATTCGTCCCAAATTGCGGATCAGAATTTCCTGGCCATTGCGTACATAGAAATTTCCAGTGCTGTTGTTGTTCGAGTTGCGAAGTGCGTTCTCCACTTCATCCACAGTAATACCCGCTGCATTCATTCGAATAGGATCGAGCAGCACCTGGTATTGCAATACTTCACCGCCAATCGGAATCACCTGCGCAACACCCGGAACAGAAAGTAACCGCGGGCGAATGGTATAATCGGCAAGCGTCCGAAGGTTGGCTTTCGAGGTAGTATCACCTGAAACACCGATGAGCATGATTTGCCCCATAATGGAGGAGACAGGTCCCATGGCAGGCGTAACATCTGCGGGCAATTGCGCCTGAGCGAGTTGTAATTTTTCAGCAACAATCTGGCGATCCTTCAAAACATCGGTACCATAAGCGAAGGTGATGAACACCATTCCAAGCCCGATGGTGGAATTACTTCTTATCGCTTCTACGCCGGGTGCACCATTCATTGTTCGTTCAACCGGAAGCGTGACGAGTTGTTCCACTTCTTCGGGCGCCATGCCTTCGGCTTCAAGGAAAACTACTACCTGCGGCTTATTTAAATCGGGCAATACATCCACCGGCAACTGACTTGCTGTATAAAATCCATACGCGAGCAAAATGATTGCCGCTGCGGAAATAAGCAATTTGTTTTGAAGTGAGAATTTGATGAAGCGGTTAAGCATTAAATTTTATTTTGCGATGAAAATGAATGTCAGCTTTTACTGAATCATAAATTAATGATGTTCATGATTCATTTTCATTTCATCATCGCCTTTCCCATCACCTTGCTTTACTATAAATACGAAATCACTTGTTAGCACATTTCCATTTACCTGCACCTGAATCCATCCGCGGTACATTCCTTCATGCGGGAATTCCGTGTGCAGCAAAAGTTTTCCATCTTCTAATTCAGGATGCACATGCAGGTAGGTTTCTCCGTCACCGCTGATGATGACCATGTGCGCTTTGGCTCCAAGATAATCGTCGAGTGATGCAGCAGGGATTTCTTTCCCGTCTTTTTTAATCGTTGCATTCAGTATCGTCATTTGATTGCTAATGAAATCTCCATTTTTTGATAAGATTGAAATTTCATAGCCATTAACTACTGATGAAAGAGAAGTGGCAGCATAATTTTTCTGCGATGCCTGTGTACCCTTCACATTCAATGCTATGCGTTGCACCTGATGCTCATCACCGCTGGGAGTGTAATCGGCAAACAAAATATAGTTGCCTCCCGAAGGAAATGTTTCGCTAACCTGGTAAGATCCATCCGGTTGTTGCTCCGGATGAATGTGGTTAAAGAAAGAAAGATCGCTGCTGACAACAATGAGGTGTATTTTTTTGGTGTGTACCACCTCTAAGTTCACAATGGTTTTTGTATCAGCTTCCTTTCGCGGTATAAAAGAAAAGGTGACCGGCTTACTGGCTTCTATCGTTTCCGGTGTAGCAGAAAATGACATGTGATAGTTACTTTTTGGAGTGTCTGGCCTGCCAACGAGATTCATTCCGCACTTCGAGCATTGGCCTGGCTTGTCGCTTCCGATTTCAGGATGCATCGGACAGGTGTACGCTTGATCTGATGCAGTAGTTACTGTTTTATCCCTTGTATCGGCATCTCCATTGCAGGAGAACAGAAAAAAACTAATGGAAACAATTGCAAGGATAGAAAGTATTTTGATTGGTGATTTCATTTTGATAATAAGTTTTTGACGAAAAAAATTTACTCTTGCCCATAACAGCAAAAAGAGATTCGGCAGAAATTATTCCTGACGGACTAAATCAAAAACTTAAAATCAAATTTGGAAACTGGAAATAGAGATGCGGATGTCCTCTTTGAAAGGTGGTGGATGAAAACTGGCGTAAGCAAAAACATTTTTGCTTCTCTCAGAGGGTTGGATAATAAGTCCGGTAGTTAGTATGGCAACCAAAGATTGAAATACCTGGGGCGCATCTGCATCTTTCTCGGGACCAAATTGTCCGGTTACACTGAAAAAGGAAAGGTGCATATCCTGACAGCCGTTGCCTTTGCTGCCGGAATCCTTTTCATTTTTACAACATGACTTTTTATTGATGCTATCGTATTTGCTGCAACAGCCGTGGCTGCCGATAGCGCACCATGCAGCACACACATTCATATACAGCATTAACACCAAAAACAGGGAGGCGAAACTTTTTGATATGATGCGTTTTCTGATCATTGACTTGTAGGGAGGTAAAGATAGATAATAAATTTAAAGCAGCTTTTGAAGGTAAAGCGTGTATACCAAATTGCCAGATGCAAAACCTGATAGGTTTTTAAAGACCTATCAGGTTTTGAGCATACAGCCTGCTAAAACCAGGCGGCAATATGGTGTGCAACGTAAAAGGATTTGCTGAACCTTTTCAACACAACCACTGCAAGTCATTCCAGTAATGTCATACGTGTGTGTCATAATTCAATTAAATTAATGACACAAAATTATGCTCCTCTCATACAGCTATCGTTACAGTATTTTCAGGTTGTTTTATATTATTTCCCGCTTCCGATTAACGTGGTGCGTTCATTATTCAATAACTAATTTGCTCCTCTTTTCCTTTTCACCGATTGTAAGCGATAACAAATACAATCCACTGTTCAAATCCTTTAGATTCAAGTTTTGAAAGTGATTACCTGTCACCTGCTTTCCCAAAGACCATGAGGCCATTCTTTTACCTGCCAGGTCGGTTATTGAAACGGCGACCTCCTGTTCCTCATGTAAGGAATAATTCACGGTAACTAATTGTGACGCCGGATTAGGGAAAATGCTGAAGTCATTTGTGAAAATTGGTAATTCATTGCCGGGTTTCATTGCGCTTCCCTGCACATGAACAATTTTTCCTACTGAAGGAATATCATCCACCATCACAAACAACATGTAATAGCCATCGGGCATGGTTACAGCATCAGAAGGAAGTATGGTGGTTATCTGACTGCCGCTTTTTGTGAAAGCAAGTTCGAGATACCTGTTATTTCCTGAGTTCATAAAATGCGTGTTGAGTGCATTTGACATCAGTATTACGGAGGTAGGTGATTTTGTTCTCGAAACTTTGAAAGTAACTACCACACCTCTTGCAAGCTCAGTCGAAGAAAGATTCTTCACTATCGGGCGAACACCGCGAAGTAAATACGGCGGCGTGAATGCCTCGATCACACTGAAGGACGGTTCATTGCCCGGTGCACCTTCACCACCCACAGCAATAATTCTTCCATCGGGAACAAGCGTAGTGATAGCATGATACTCGCGGGAATAATTCATGGCAGCTAATCTTCTCCAGGTGCCTGAGTAAGGATCGTACTGATCAGTAATTTTCATATAACCATACTGATTGGTGGGGGTAGGATCAGCCGTTTCTTCCTTATATCCTGCCATTACAAAAATCTTTTTATTTGGAGTAAGAACGGTTTTGGCTCTCGACCGAACCGGAGAAAAATTATTTCCCAGTGACCAGGAATCCAATGTGGGATCATAAAATTCAATCATGGTACCAGGGTTGGAAGTAAATGATTTGAATCCTACTGCAACAGCGCGACCATCCGGCAACAATACCAATTCATGATCGGCGTGATCCCCATTTGCCATACGATTACCCTGCACAAAATCGTCTGCCAGGTTCCATTGATTCGTCGCAGGATCAAAAAGTTGAGGCGGGCGATGCGTCATTAAAACCTTGCCGTTGTAAAGCAGGATCACAGGCGATACTTCGTTACCTATAGCAATATTATCCACCCATTGTGAAGTGCCTGCTGCAGGATCATAAATTTCTGAAGTGTTCGTCCTCACCGGATTATTCAAACCTCCACCGCCTGCAATCAATATTTTATTGTCAGGCAGTTGGGCAACAGTGGGATACCAGCGGTAATCCAGCATATTCGGATGATCCTGCCATGTATCATTTACAGGATCATACACTTTTACCAGGCGCGTGCCCGGACCATAAAAATCCTGATCTGCTCCCCCGATAAAAATTACCTTTCCATCAGGCAGCAACACCGGACCTACGCATCCCTGAACATCGTCATCACCATTAATTAAGATGGTCTCGTTTGTTACTGGATCAAACTTGAACGGATCAGTTGTATTGTGACAGTAAAAGATTTCCCCATCAGGAAGCAGAACTCCTAAATTTGTACCTCCCAGCGCCTCGGGCGATTGCACAATCACCTCCCAGCTTCCCTTCTGTGATTCATCAGCAAGGGTGAAATTCAATGCAGAGATGCTTACTGAAACAAGCAGCGGGATTTCTTCATATTCTTTTCCAATAGCAGCAACACCCAATGTGTAATTCCCTGAAGCCACGTTATTGAAAGTGTATTTTCCGATGGCTGTTGTTCTTCTCTCAAAAAAAATAGTGGTATCGCTGTTGAACAGTGTGACGCGCGCATTCTCTATGGCAACTGCCGATATATCTTTTACTTTCCCTTTAATGGAGTATTGACTGTAAACATTAGAGAAACAAAATGTGAGAAGCAGGATGACGAAGTTTTTCATAATTACTCGTTTTAGGATTTCAATTTATTGATTTGCAGAGTTCGTTTAATTGCTTGCCGGTCGCTTAAATCAGTGCCAGAATTTTAGATAGTTGTTTAAAATTGCTTTTCCCTCGTTTATTTCTGAACAGCTATCCTTGTTACATACGTCTTCTCATTCACTGTCACCTTCAGCAGGTATAATCCGGAACTCAGAATAATTTCCTGTACAGTTTTGATGTGTGAGCCCGCCGCTTCATTACTTTTTGAAAGTGCGATCAATCTGTTGCCTGCAAAATCATAAATTTCAATTTTTACATTGGCCGCTTGCGTTAGGTTATATTCAATCATTAAAAGATCAGCAACAGGATTTGGATAGGTAAGTAAGTTGATATTTTCATCCAGCCCCACAATAGGATTCTTTTGCGGTTCTAAAAAATGCGGATTATGGTGCTGGCGTTTACATGGATGATCTTGCGGGTGATGGTAAATAGTAAGGCAACTGTGTGATGAACAGCCTGTAGTGCTATCGGTGATGTAGAGGCAAGCGGTATGATGCCCGCAATGATTATATTTATGAAAGGGATTCTCATCCTGTGAAGTTGCTCCATCCCCAAAAGTCCAATAGTAGGTTGTATGATCTGTTGTACCTGAGGAAGCATTTGAAAACTGTATCCCGTTGCCGGTTGCATCAGCAGCGAAAGTGAATGCTGCTTCGCAGGGGTTTGAGTGATGAACAGTTACCTCATGGCAAAAAGTAGTCGTGCAGATTTCATGAATATCCGAAATGGTAACGCAGACGTGGTACGTCCCCTCATGATAATAAGTGTGGGAAGGGTTTTGCTGATCGGATGTATGACCGTCTCCAAAATCCCAAAACCAGGAACTGATGGTTTCGGTACTTGTGGAAGCATCAATGAAGTCAACTGTAAGATCTGTTGCATGGAATGTGAACGATGCCTGGCAAGTGTCAGAAGGTGGATCAAGGGTTACCTCATGGCAAAAGGTACTCGTGCAGATTTCATGAACATCCGAAATGGTAACACACACATGGTAGGTACCATCATGATTATAAGTGTGGGAAGGATTTTGCTGATCAGATGTTTGACCGTCGCCAAAATCCCAAAACCAGGAACTGATGATTTCGGTACTTGTGGAAGCATCGGTAAAATCAACGGATAAACCGGTAGTATGAAAAGTGAATGACGCATGACAACTGTCTGACGGATGGTGAATTACTACAGAGTCGCAATATGTTTCTGTGCAAAAAGGATTATGTGCAGTAATGGTCAGGCACACATAGTAATTTCCGTCTGAAGTGTATATGTGCGAGGGAGATTGCTCATAGCTTGTACTTCCATCACCAAATTCCCAATAGTAAGACGTAATGTCTCCGGTTGCTGCGGAGGTATTTGTAAACGCAGCATCGTAACCGGTAACTGTAGCATGAAAACCCGGATGGCAGTCCTGCGCATTCGCCGAAGCAAACAG
>JBDSEW010000283.1:0-2870 GCA_039919825.1 Chitinophagales bacterium
ATGAACCAGACTTCCATTCTCAGAATTTTTGCGGCACGTGCCGGCGCTGAAATGGGTCGCCTCGCTGCAGAAGAAAATCTAAAAAGAGCAAACAGTGAGTTACAGGTGCTCTTAAAAAACAGTGACGAACGCTACCGTGATCTTTTTGAAGAAGCTCCGATCGCTTATGTTCATGAAGGACTTGATTCACATTTTATCAGAGCCAACCGTGCAGCGCTGAGAATTCTGGGCTTAAAACCTGAGGAGGTTCCTGACACATACGGGAGTACGCTTACTCCAGACACACCTGATGCACAAAAGAGTTTGAAGGAAGCATTCGAGTCTATAGGTCGAGGCACAGATACCAGCGGTGTTGTTCTGGAACTTCGAAGAAAAGACAATGGCCATCCTATCTGGATACAATGGTGGTCTAATCCTGATCCCGGAGGACAATTCACGCGAACCATGTTTGTTGACATCACCAAACAAGTGGAAATGGAGCAAGAGCAGGCACGATTGAAAGCTCAGAATCAATACCTCCAGGAAGAAATAAAATTCAGTCACAACTTTGACAACATCATCAGTAAGAGCAAGCAGTTTCATAAAATTTTAGCGCAGGTTGAACAGGTGGCATCTACTGATGCCACTGTTTTAATATTAGGAGAATCGGGAACGGGGAAAGAGTTGCTTGCACGTGCCGTGCACAATCTCAGCAGACGAAGTAATCGTCCTTTGGTGAAAGTTAATTGTGCTGCATTGCCTGCAAATCTGATTGAGAGTGAATTATTCGGTCATGAACGCGGGGCATTTACCGGTGCAACTGAAAGAAAAATCGGCCGATTTGAATTAGCCGATGGCGGAACTATTTTTTTAGATGAGCTGGGCGAGTTACCAATTGATCTGCAGGCGAAACTGTTGCGTGTATTGCAGGAAGGAGAATTTGAACGGCTGGGCAATTCCAAAACGATGAAGGTAAATGTCCGCATCATTGCGGCCACCAACCGCGACCTGGTGAAGGCAATGGAGCAAAAAGAATTCCGTGAAGATCTTTATTACCGGCTCAATGTTTTTCCAATTATTAGTCCGCCACTA
This sequence comes from Chitinophagales bacterium, assembly GCA_039919825.1. Lineage (GTDB taxonomy): Bacteria > Bacteroidota > Bacteroidia > Chitinophagales > UBA10324 > JACCZZ01. The sequence continues at coordinate 1,072 of JBDSEW010000283.1, forward strand.
CGCGATCGCAAGGAAGACATTCCCTTATTGGTGCGCCACTTTTGTCAAAAGCACGAAGCGAAAATCGGTAAGAAGATAACAAGTGTCTCCAACAAGGCGATTGATGCTTTAATGATTTATCACTGGCCGGGAAATATCAGGGAACTGGAAAACCTGATTGAACGCGCACTTATATTAAGTGTGAGTGACACACTGGAATATGGTGACTGGATTCCAGGACCTGGCGGCGCGTTTCCAGCAAGCGCTACAAAAAAAATGAAGCTTGAAGATATTGAACGCGATCATATTCTCGAGGTACTTCAGCAAACAAACTGGAAAGTAAGCGGTGAAAAAGGCGCCGCTAAAATTCTGGGGTTGAATGCCACCACCCTTGAAGCAAGAATGAATAAACTCGGAATTGTTCGGAAGAAGTGATGCATCACTTTCAATTGAATGCTCTCATTTATTAATCCTTCCCTGCTTTTCTTTAACCATAAGTTTTAATCTTTCTCCCAATATTTTGTGAACCTCCCAAAATATTGGGAGAGAATGAAGTATATCATGTTCGGCTTATAAAATCACGATCGTTATGAAACCCGTTCCCAGCAATGGTTTCAGCACTCTCTAAAAGTGCCAATAAATTCTGGCATTCCGCTTGGCTATAGGACATTCATCAACCTGAAAAAATGAATCCTATTTACAACATACCAGACCTGGATACTTATAAAAAAGAAGTGGTGCAGAGCAATGGCCTGACGTTGGTAAAATTTGGTGCGGCATGGAGTGGTACTTCTGAAATGATTGCGCCCATCTTTTACGACCTGGCCCGGGAATATCACCACGAAGCAAAATTCTTTTGTGTGTCGATTGATGAGACCAAAGAATTGGAAGTGGAATTCAACCACCTCGAAATTCCAACGATACTTTTTTTCAGAGATGGTGAGATTACAGACCAGATCAAAGGTGCCGTTTCCAGGCAAAATATCGCTTCTAAAATTGAATTCCTGTTACATAATAATTGAACGCAACCTTATTCATTCAGCCTTACAAAACCCGAATTAATCATGAACGCAGAAATGAAATACATCTATCTCAGTAAGCATTCGCTTGCTGCACAATTGAATGAAGAACAAATCCGCATTCTTTGCGATGCAGCCAAAACAACTAAGGCCAACAAAGGGGAGATCATTCAGTATGATGATGGAGCTAACAGCAGGATCTACCTGCTCATCCAGGGTAAAGCAAAGATTACTGAAGTGGATGAATCAGGCAATGAATTCATCAAAGAGATTGTGAATGAAGGAGATCTCTTCGGAAAGTGGTCGTTGGAAAACGGTAATACATCCGATGAATATGCGGAAGTACTTACAGAGAATACGATCCTCTGTTCTTTTGATCTCAAACAATTTGCCGCGCTTATGCAGCAATTGCCCATCCTTATACTCAATTATGCAAGACTGATGAATGAGAAATTGCGCCGTCTGGAAAACCGTCATTCCAATCTTGTTTTTAAAGATGTAAAAACGCGCCTGATCTATTTCTTTAAAGATTGGGCGAAGACCGATGGTAACCAGGTTGGTAACAAAGTGGTGCTGAAAAATTATCTCACACACAGCGATATCGCAGCATTTATCTCCACGTCCCGTCAAAGTGTAACCGGACTGTTGAATGAATTTAAAGAGACCGGTATTCTCAGCTACAGCCGCAAACAAATCGAATTGAACTCGCAGGGTGCGTGGAATTAAGAATTGAAGAACAAAATGTCGACTGCTGAAATAATTAGTTTAAACAATTGGATAGAGAAAGAGGGAAATCAATCA
>JBDSEW010000408.1:0-3208 GCA_039919825.1 Chitinophagales bacterium
AGTTTCCATTTGTAAGAAAGATTTGTTCCGCAATTTTCAGAAGAAAGAATTACGCTATCACCGGCACAAAAAGTTGTTGGATCAGTTGCTGTAATCACTGCTTGCGGCGGACAGGTTTGACCAGCAAGGATGGATGAATCGGGATTGGAATTGTAAGCGTAGTCCTGAAGAGTAAATGAAGCTGCTCCTGAAGCGTTTAATCGTGCCCATCCATAATAGGTATTGCCGCCGACAACCAATTCTAAAGCTAAATAACCGTTTCCCACATAAAACCAACTACCAGAAATAGATGACACGCAACCATATGTTCCTTTTGTCCACGACCATGAGGCCATGTTCTGATTACCAGACCCAGAATAGTTTAACGAACTGCTGATAACTACGCCTGCCTCCTGTACTTGCACTTTACATTGACTCCCATTTTGCGGGGATATTTTTATGTAGTTATTGATGTGATTACAGGCTCCGCCAGAGGTAGTGTGCGCAATTAAATAATCCGTTGTGCCATCATTATTCAAATCCAGGTTATAGCTTCCGGTTGATTTGGAATCAGGAACAACATCTGTATAAACAATTTGCGCATCCACTATATTCACTGACAAAAAGAGAATCAAAAAAGGAAGTAGTTTTTTGAGGAAAGAAGTTTTTCCCGCTAAAGAGCCCCTCGAAATGTGGGATAAACGAGATTTCACGCGATGATATTTTTTCAAGGAGTTCAACATTGTGTTTGAAGTTTTAGGCAGTAAAAAAATCTGCGGGCCAGGCATAATGCCACAGCTGGCAGAAATAAAATTTTATTTCATCACACTCAACCGAATGGTTTCACTCTCATTCGCTGTTTCTCCAAAGGAGTCCTTGCGGACCATTTTCAAAAAATAAATCCCGGAACAAACATCCCTCGCATTCCATTGCAGTTGATGAACACCTGCAGTCATGGGCGCATCAGCAAGTGTTGTCACCAATCTTCCTGTCAGATCATAAATTTTCAGAGAAACACTTTGTGATGAAGGAAGTGAAAAGGAAATCGTTGTTGATTGAGAAAACGGATTGGGATAGTTTTTCAATCCGCTCACTGAAGCAGTTTCATTTGCAGCAGAAATTTTTTCTCCGTCGCCGGAGAGTTTCACAAGCCATGAATCACCATTACCATGCTGATTGGTTACATCTCCATCACCTGAGCGCGTATAACATGCTAAGAGATATCCGCCGTCCTCTGTTTCCGCCAGCCCATCAACCATCTCCAGGTCACTGCCGCCAAAGGTTGTTTTCCAAACTTCGTTTCCGTCAGCATCAATTTTTATCACCATCGCATTCCATGTGCTGTCAACTTTAAAATCAGCAGCATCTGCACCCACAAGAATGTAACCACCATCTTCATCAGCATAAGCGCTGTACAATCCCTGCATGCGGGTGACTGTTCCATAGCAGTGTTGCGAAATCAACGCTCCTGTTTCCGCGCTGATAATGGTCACCCATGCATCAGCCTCATCGTTGATGTGACCGCTCACATCGCCATCTTTTGAGAGCGCTGTGCCTACATTCATCAGGTTACCATCCGGTGTAGCAATGAGCGACTGAAGATTACAATATTCATTGGCGCTGCCACCATGGCAAGCAGTCCATTCAACACAACCGTTCGGATCAAGCCTGGCGAGAAAATGATCAAAAAATCCGGGAGCGCTGTGGTTTTGGGTTGCATCTGCGTCGAAGGAATAGGTTACTCCGCTCACATAAATTTTATTTTCAAGTGTTATAATGGAAGTGAACTGATCGAAGTTGCTGCCGCCTACGCATTTCACCCAGGCCATATTTCCATCCTTATTGACCCTGATTACCCAACCGTCTCCATTACCATGATTACCTGTGCCCGTAAGATCTCCATCAGTTGATCTCGTAAATCCTGTCAGATACACTTCTTTGTTATCTCCTGCTGTCATTCCCAAAAACTCATCATGAGCACTCCCACCGTAACAATGTTGCGAAAGAATGTTTCCATTTGAATTAAGCTGCACTAACCATCCATCAAATTCCCCGTTATTGCGATTCACGTCGCCGCCTTTGGAAGCAGTATAGCCCGCAGCCATTAAATTGCCGTTCGCCATTTCGATTACCTGGTTGAAGCCATCCTTCTTTTTCCCGCCATAAGTTTTTGACCACAGAATATTTCCTGCTTCATCCGTCTTAATCATGTAAGCATCATCCTTCCCTTGATTAGAACTGAAGTCGCCATCACCGGAAGAGGTGTTGCCATACTGAAGGTAGTTGCCGTCGTGCAGCTTAAGAATGTAGCCGTAGTATTCATTTCCACTGCCACCGAAAGTCTTTTGCCATTCGATAGCAGGTGCCTGTGCATTTGCAAATTGTCCGAAGGGCTCCATTAGGAGAAAGAAGCAACCGAGAGCAATGATCAAATTGCTGTTGAGTAATAGTGTCATTTTTTTCATTTTTGTTTTTTTTGTTTTTACCCACCATAGCATTTGCGAAGGCCGGTTGATTAGAAAAAATTGATGAAGCAAAGGTGCTGCTCACACAAAGTCAAATCAACAGCATAAACATGCAGGCATTCAATGTGAATCCAATCTTCCTATGCGAATACCTGCACATATATGCAGGTAAATAGTCTAACTTGTAGAAGTACTTTTGAGTCGTAAATTTCTTTTTTGAAAATTTTCTTCCACTTAAAAAAATGTTTTGATGAAGCCATTCGGTTATTCAGTTTGGCCTGGCTTATTCAATCCGCGCTGCTGATTTCTGCTTCAAAAGCTCAAACAATTACTGACGGCGCCATTCAGTTCAATCATTTTAGTGCTGAACACGGTTTATCTCAAACTAATTTTCGAGACATCATTCAGGATAAGAAAGGATACATGTGGTTTGGCCTGTGGAATGGACTGATAAAATTTGACGGCTACACCTTCACAACATTTCAATTTGATACTGATAATAAAAATTCCCTTCCGGTTAACGCAATAAAAAGTTTGTGCTGTGATGATGATGGAAATATCTGGATGATTGGAGACAGCTACGGATTGATAGAATACAATGTGCGGACTGAAAAATTTATAGGTTATCAGCATGACGAAAAAGATAAGTACTCTATTTCCTCAAATGCAATCAACACCATTGTGGTGGATCATGATGGCTCAATATGGATCGGAACCAATGATGCCGGATTGTGCAGATATGATCCATCCTTTAATCATTTCAT
>JBDSEW010000044.1:0-12432 GCA_039919825.1 Chitinophagales bacterium
TGATCTTACCCCCTTTTTGCTGAATGGCATGAATCATCTTCATTGCACTCATGTGATCGATACCGGGATCAAGTCCCATTTCACACATAAATAGTAAGCCCGCTTTTTTTACATCTTCATTCAAATGCTGCAATTCAGGTGAAACATACGATGCCGTTACGAGGTGCCTTTTATATTCAATACAATCTTTTGCTACCAGTATGTGCAGGTGCGGGGGGAGCATTGAAATAACAATGTCGTGTGCTTCAATTTCCTTGCTTCGGACGGTTTCATCTGTAGCATCGAAAGAGATGGAACGGCCCGCAGCGTGAGTACCCACTTTGGAAGCTGCTGCCTCCACAGACTGGTCTCCAACAGTAATCACCGCATTCCAGTCCTGCGCATTCTTTAATAAGTAATGGATTAATACGGTAGCCGAACGTCCGGCACCTAATAACAGGATTTTCTTCATCGGTAAAAAAAATTAACTTGCAAAAGTAATCAACGATACCCTGACCTTGGCAATAATCACTGAAATGGTGTTTTTATAGTTACGTATTGAATTATAGTACATGAAAGAAATTACACTCAACCTTACATACAAAGAGCTGGAAAGTGCCAATGAATTACCAACTGCATTGCAGCAATTATTGTTGAAGGCAAAGGAAGCTATCAACGATGCATACGCTCCTTATTCAAAATTCTGTGTTGGAGCTGCTGCCCTGCTCGAAAACGGTATAATTGTGAAAGGAAGCAACCAGGAAAATGCCTCTTCACCCGTTGGAATTTGTGCTGAAAGGGTCACCTTATCTGCTGTTTCCGCAATGTATCCGAATGTGCCTGTGATTGCGATAGCTATTTCTGCAAAACCAACAACGTACTCACTTGCTGAACCGGTGGCGCCCTGTGGTATCTGCCGTCAAACTATTTCAGAATATGAAGAGCGCTTTAAAAATCCCATCCAACTGGTATTACAGGGGGAATCCGGAAAAATTATCTGGATGGATGCTGCAAAACACTTATTACCGCTTTCCTTTGGAAGCGATGACCTCAGGGCCTCATGACTCATGGGTAAATATTCAGTTTTTTTTGAATGATGATTCCAATACCCGGTTTTATATACCACTTTCTTCCGGTAACTTTGCCAGCATTCAGCCAACTTCAGATTAAGACGATTCAATCTTTTTCATAGCTGTTCAATTGCTGCAGCATTTTTTTTACACCATTAATTATTCATCAAATGATTGGAACGGCAAAAGTCAATCACATTGCACTGGAAGAAAAGTACGGTGCACACAACTATCACCCGTTGCCGGTAGTATTGGCAAAAGGCAAAGGCGTATTTGTATGGGACACCGATGGCAAACGGTATTTCGATTTTCTCTCTGCTTATTCAGCGGTCAACCAGGGCCATTGCCATCCACGTATTATTGAAGCATTAACGGAACAGGCTCAACATCTTACTTTAACCTCAAGGGCATTCTACAACAACACGCTGGGAGAATATGAGCAATATATCACCACCATGTTTGGTTACGATAAAGTGATGCCCGTAAATTCCGGCGCTGAAGCAGTGGAAACGGCGTTGAAGCTCTGCCGGAAATGGGGACATAAAGTAAAAGGTATTCGTGAAGGCCAGGCAAAGATTATTGTTTGTTCAGAAAATTTTCACGGGCGCACCATTGGAATTATTTCTTTTTCCAGCGACCTTCCTTCCAGGGATGGATTCGGCCCTCTATTACCCGGATTTGTAACAGTTGAATATAACAATCTGACCACTTTGCAGGAAGCCCTGGAAGACCCGGATGTTGCTGGTTTTTTGGTTGAGCCAATACAGGGAGAAGCGGGTGTTCACGTTCCGGATGAGGGCTATCTTTCCGGGGCTTTTAAAATGTGCAATGAAAAAAATGTATTATTTCTGGGCGATGAAATTCAAACCGGGTTATCACGAACCGGTAAAATGCTCTGTTGCGATTATGAAGAAGTTCGTCCGGATATTTTAATATTGGGAAAGGCACTTTCAGGTGGAGTACTACCCGTTTCTGCAGTGCTCGCAGATGATGAGATCATGCTGACCATCAAGCCGGGAGAGCATGGCTCAACCTACGGTGGAAATCCTTTGGCCTGTAAAGTGGCTATTGCAGCATTGGATGTTTTGAAGGAAGAAAAGCTTGCCGAAAATGCCTTTTATCTCGGCAACCTGTTAAGGGATGAATTGCGGCAGATCGACTCTGATATCGTAACCCTGGTAAGAGGCAAGGGACTGCTGAATGCTATTGTAGTAAAACCCAAAAACGGAAAAGAAGCCTGGGATCTGTGTTTGGCCCTTAAAGAAAATGGCTTGCTGGCCAAACCAACGCATGGAGATAAGATCCGCTTTGCGCCTCCTTTGGTGATTACAGAAGAACAGTTGATGGAATGTGTAGATATTATAAGGCGGACTATTCAGGAGTTTTGAAGGAAAGGATGAAGTTTCAGGTTTCAGGCTTGAGCGATAAACCACTCACTACTAACTACTAACTACTAACTACTCACTTAATCATCACTCCCCTTTTACCAATCATCGGGATCTCTGTAAAATTATTTTCTACGATACTTTCTGTAACAAAAACATAGCGTTTATCAAACAGCGTTCCATGGTACCAGAAGCTTACCCAAAATTCATTGGTAATTCCAAACAGGCGCTTATCGATCCATTCTATTTTAACATAGTCCTGCGCACTGATCTTTTCAAAAAAATGCCGGAGCGTGTTGGTTTTCATATTTTTACCATCCAGGCTGCCATAGCCATTCGAGCTGATCAGCACCCCATCAATTGGGTTTTCTTTCAGGTTAAGAAGATAGACGTTCCACTCTTCAATGCCCTTTTCATCTTCCTCCGGAATCACTGCTACCGCCACATCTTCTACCCGTTCAATTAAAATATCTTTTATCATTGGTGTCACTTATCAAGTCTAAATTACAATTAGTTTGCCAGCGTTGCAGTCACTATAAAAATCTGTTGCACTATAAATTTGCAACGGCCCAATCAACCATGTCATACACTTCTTTGTAGGCGTTTAGCATCCGCGGGCCACGCTGATGTCCCAGTCTCACAATCACCATGTGCTTATCAGGAACGCAAATGATCCATTGGCCATTCAATCCGCGGGCATAAAATATATTATTTCCACGTTCGGGCATCAACCACCACTGATAGCCATAGTAATTAGTTTCCTTTCCTGTTTCGTCAGGCAATCCAACAGGAGCCAAAGATTGTCTTACATAGTCTTCTGATACCAACTGCTTTCCACGCCAGTTTCCACCATGCAGATACAAATCGCCGATGCGTGCAAAATCGCGTGCATTGGTGTTAAAGCAGCAATATGCTTTTTCAATTCCTCCTTCGTGATCGAGCGACCAGGTTGCATCGTGTTCCGCTCCCATCGGCTTCCATAATTTTTCAGATGCATACTCGCTCACAGAGTTACCGGTCGCCGCTTTTAACACCAATGATAAAAGCTGCGTGTCACCGCTGCGGTAGCTAAAACTCTTACCCGGATTTCCCTGCACACTTAGGGAAACAACCTGGCTATACAGATCGGTGCCATAATACCCCTTCGTAGTTTGAGACATCAGCCCTGAATAACTTTCATCCCAGTCAGAGCCACTTGTCATCATCAATAAATTCCGGATGGTGATGGTATTCATTTTAGGATCCTTAAAGTCTTTGATATAATCACCTATGGGTTCATCGAGCGATTTAATGTGGCCTTCATCCATTGCAATACCCACTAAAATTCCAATGATAGATTTTGCAACAGAGAAGGAATTAGACAATGATTCAGTACCATAATTTTCCCAATACTCTTCAAAACATATAGAATCATTTTTGAGCACAATGAAGGCAACACTTTTTATAGAGTCGAGCTCGTGCTGTAATGCAGCAGAAGGTTTAATCGTATTGTAGCTGGCTGAAAGCGGCCATGGTTGCGGCGTGCCCGCCTTTACAACACTGTTAGAAAACAACCGGTAGTCATCAATATCGACATAATTATAGATCAATGCCTTGTAGATATAATTATTTCCCGTGACGGTGGTGATAATAAGTAATGCTACCATCATCATTGTAAAGCCAACAAATATCCGTCTTACTATTTTCATGTTGTTTCAGAAACCAGTTGCGCATTAAATAACTGAGCAAAATGTGCTTTGAGTTTATCCTTTACCTCCTGCATGTCTAATTCGTATCCCAACTCTTTTTGCATGGAGGTAACACTCTTGTCGGTAATGCCGCAGGGAATAATATAGTTGAAAAGACTTAAGTCGGTATTCACATTAAAGGCGAATCCATGCATGGTAACCCAGCGGCTGCAACGCACTCCAATAGCACAAATCTTTCGGGCACGTGAAGGACTTTCGGGTTCCAGCCAAACACCTGTTTCACCTTTAGACCTTCCAGCTTCAATTCCGTACGCTCTCAAAGTCAGAATAACCGATTCTTCCAGCAAGCGGAGGTATTTGCCGATGTCTGTAAAAAAAAAATCGAGATCGATAATCGGGTAGCCAACAATTTGACCAGGACCATGGTAGGTAATATCGCCTCCGCGGTTGATCTTAAAAAAAGAAATCTTACGTTCCTCCAGTCCTTTTTCATTGATCAGCAAATTCTTCATCGACCCGCTCTTACCCAGTGTAAACACATGGGGATGTTCGCAAAACAGCAGGTAATGCCTGGAAATAAATGCAGGGTCAGGGTTGATTCGTTGGGCAATTTTCCCGTTGATGATAGCAGAAAACAATTTTTCCTGGTAGTCCCAGGCATCTTTATATTCAATGCTGCCGAGATCCTGATACAGGATGCTTTGCTTCGCAGCAGGTTCAAGCACACCGGTTTCTATCACTGCTTCATTTTTTTCCATTGAAATATTGGTTTCGTCGGTTAACACGAATTTATAGAAACTGGTTTAGAAAAGATAAAAATTTTGTCGGCAGTATCCACATCAGCAATCAGGCACCATGAAATCTTCAGACACTGGTGAATGAACAAGAAAATTCCCCGCCCATTTCTTTAAAAACAAGCAGGGAAATAATCACAATGAAACCAATTTAATTTGCCAGTTCTGCTTTCAGGTATTCAATTACATTCACTTCCACCGGATCTACCTTCCTTATTTCAGCGAGGTAATAAGAAACCCAGTCGCCAAGATGAATCAGGTAGAGCGATTTTTCTATAAAGCTATCACCTTTTGAATACAACTCAATAATGTTGGGTGTGTACTGTGAAATGATGTTTTTAGCAATGTTCATCCGTTGCTGAATCCGCGAATAGTCGGTGTCGTTGCGCAACAGTATCACTGCATATTTTCCATGCGCCCTCCATCCTACCAACTCGTTGTGATTCATTTCCGGAATCACGTGGTGCCAGCAAAGCACCTTGGAGTTTTCATTCAGCTGCTGTCTCCAGCGCATCCCTACTGCTTCCATATTTGCTGCGCTGTAGATCACAATCGTTTTCTTATTCATTTTTTTAGCTACAGATTTCGCCAGCTTCATGATTCTTTTCTCCTCCTTGTTGAGGTGCAAGATAGCTTCTTCAATACCCAGGATAAATCCGTCATCGATAAGGTTGTAATAAGAAAGAATAAATAACTGTTGCGTAAATGAATACGCGAGGCATGAACGCGGAGGCATGCCTCCTGGTATATTAATGTAATCCAATCCGGCTTTTCTTGCAATCGTCATCATCGATCCGCCGGACGTAACACAAATAATTTTGCAATTTCTCTTGATGCCATCTTCCATGGCATGCAGTGTCTCTTCTGTGTTTCCGGAATAGGATGATGCTATCAGCAATGTATGTTCATCCGCAAATTCAGGGAGAAAATAATCTTTACAAACAACGAATGGCAATTTCATTTTCTCAGAAATTAATTCTGCCACCAGGTTAGCTCCGATGCCTGAACCACCTAAGCCTGCCACCACCACATTTCGTATTTCTTTGTGACGTGGCGATAACTTCATACCCTTTCCGATCTCAATGGCTTCCGCCATTTGTTTGGTAAAATTGGCAATCAGATTATCCATCATAATTTATTAATTTTAGTTACAATTTTGCGATTCAATGAGTAAACATAATGAATTGGGTGTAAAAGGTGAAATTTTAGCCCTTGAATTTCTTGAAAAAAAAGGGTATGTCATTTTAGAGATTAATTGGCGCTTTGAAAAGGTGGAAATTGACATTATTGCCCGGCAGCAAAATACCCTGGTCATTGCTGAGGTTAAAACGCGTAGCGGAAATCATTTTGGATTCCCGGAACAGGCTGTTGGAGTGGAGAAACAACGAAACCTGGCGCTGGCCACTGAGGAGTACTTAGAACGCAATAATCTCGATATGGACGTCAGGTTTGATGTGATTTCTATTACCATGAAAAATGAGGAACCGGAAATCTATCACATTGAGGATGCCTTTTTTCCGTATGAGATATAGTTTATGCTTATTGAAAAACTAATGAGCCTTTCTATAGCCCATTTTATTGGAAGATGATGTTCTGATAAGGATTAGAAAACTTTAAGCGAAGTATTTCTCAGAGAGTTTTTCATTGATACTTTTTGTGTATCGCTATTTCAGGACAAGACATAAACCAAAAAAACAGCCCCGCAAAAATTGCAGGACTGTTTCTTTTTCAACATCAATCAGCGTTAATTCACCCGCACTAATTTCTTCCACACCAATGTATCTCCAACAGAGAACCTGACCATATAAACACCGGCTTCTGCAATGGTAACAGGATAAACATAAGTACCAGCCTGCTGGATTTGATCTTCCAGCACAACACTGATTTTCTGACCAAGGGCATTCCACAATTCAATATTTACTGATGAAGATTGTGGTAATGTATATTCAATTACTGCCTGGCTGTTGAACGGATTCGGATAAATATTCAATCCGAAATTGTATCCCGGATCATCAATGCCAACATCCAGAATAGTAATGTTTTCCATTGTAGTTACTGAACAACCTGCTGCATCCTTTGCTACAAGCGTTACAGTATAAATTCCTTCAGCAGCATACACATGAGTTGGATTCTCCAGGGTAGAAGTGCCTCCATCACCGAATGTCCAGTTCCATATAAGTGCTCCTGAAGAATTGCTGGTAAAGGACACAATGTCGTTCTCATAGACCACTATTGGTGAGTACCCAACAGCTGCTGCAAGAATTACTACGTCTATTGTTTGATTAACAGTATCGCAGCCTTCTGTTCCACAGGCAATCAGTTGCACATTATAGCTGCCACTGGAAGCATAAGTATGACAAGGATCGTTCTCTACAGAAATGCCTCCATCCCCAAAGGTCCATGCAACCGAAGTTGCTCCGGTTTGAATGGAATCATCAAAACAAATCTGTCCTTCACAACCTTGTATGGCGTTGAAATAAACGCAATTTCCCGTTTCCACATTTACTGTGAGCAATACTGTATCTGTAGGGTTATTAGGATCATTGCTGTTAAATACGATGTATTCGGTGTAGGTACCATTGGCAAGGCCTCCACTATTCACTGTAACATTAATTACCTGTGATCCACCTGGAACTAAAGTTCCACCACCTGATGGATTTAATGAAACCCAGTCCGCTACTAACATCGAATTGATCCAGGAGAGCGTGTTTCCCATGGTGACACCGGAAGCAGTTTCCACTATTTTATAATCAAAACCAATATAGACTACGTGACCGAATCCAATGTCTTCATATCCAACAACAGTACCACCGGAAAACGTGATCAGGTCTATTATGCCTGAAGTAAGATTCAATGAATGGCTGTTCTTCGGACCGTCACTAATTTCACTTCCAAGTGATTGCGTAATGGGATGTGTCGTATTTATTACGCTTAATGGATTATTTGTGGCGAGTGCACCATAAGAACCTGACAGAAGGCCTGTATTAAAGAGGCAACTAACCTTAGAAGAAGATGTTCCACAAAGAATTACCGTTCCTCCATTATTTACAAATTCCTGCAATGGTACGGCATAATTCAGGTAATCCGTTTCAATCCCAATGGCTTTTGTGATCAGGCAGACGTTTTTATCCTGCAGTGCAGCAGCCAGGTCCTCGGCATTAGTCGTGTTGATCTCCGTAATCGTATTGTTAGGGTAATAGGTGTTAATGGCACTAATGGTATTAGGATATGATTCAATTGGATCAGCCCCGTACGTTATTACGAGTATGTTGGGCTGAGTACCCTCGAAGTTGTATTCATTTTCCAACACCTCATAAACCAGGTCACCGCCGCCATCATTGGTGATGGTGATGGGTACTGTGGCGGTAGTGGTATTACAGGTAAGGTCAACGGTAAGGTTGGCAGGATTCACTTTGATGATTGGTGAAGCCTGAACATTCACCGTTTTAATAATTGAATCAGCACCTCCGCAGTTCGAAGAGACCATCTTAACATTGTATGATCCTGAACCTGCAAATATATGTGATGGGTTGGGTTGATTGGAACTGCCTCCATCCCCAAAATCCCAGACCCAGTCAATCGGGTCATTGGTCGACATATCCGCGAAATCTACCTGTGTATTGTATGCAGGATTGGAATTGCTGATAGAAAAATCCGCAACCGGTGTAACGTTTCCTCCAATCTGCGAGGTGAATGTTGCTGCATATCCACTGTTAACCTGTGAAACAGTAGAGGTCCAGGTAATAAATAATTTACCTGAATTTCCGGTAACCGAAGGCAGTGGGAAAGGAAATCCGGAAACAGAAAGCAGCAATGGGGCAGAAGCATCCGTACCATCATAAACTTTCAAAAAGTCATTGTTCGCCTGGGACGCAAAGGAGGAGAAGTTAAGCGTGACGCTTCCTGCACAGGGCGGTGCAAGCAACAACGTACAGTTTTCATTGTTCTGATAATTTGCATCCGGCCCACCTGTATCATAGAATGTTCCTGTTGGAAGTGTTACGGTAGCAAGATCACAAACATTGAATACAGGATTCACAGTAATGTAATCTGTTTTCACAATGATATTTGTACCAAATACATTGGTCACTTTTAAGGATACATCAAATGTTCCCACATCATTATAAACAATTCCGGTAGGATGCTGCGCCGTTGATGTTTCGGGAATGCCGCCTTCAAAATGCCATTCCCAGGAGGAAGGAACATTCATACTCAAATCAAAATAATTTACAGTTCCGCCGAAATTTACGCTGGTAACATCAGAAGTAAAATCAGCGATGGGTGCTGCACTCACGGCTTCGAAAATTATCATATAGTCTTCAGCCTGTCCGAATTGTGATGAATAACATGAGTTGGAAATATTGTTGGATCCTTTATCATCAATAACCCGCATCCTGAGTGGAGTGTTTAAAATAGCAAAAGCTGATGTAAAAACAGTGCCCGTATGAATTTCTCCTCCCACATCATCCACAAAAACCAATTCATTGGTTTCATTAAATGCTCCGTCTCCATTGTAATCGATCCACACATGAAGGTCTTCACTTTTTCCGGGTCCCGTATTCACGGTGAGCACTACAGGATCTCCCGCTACCACATGGGTAAAACTTGCACAGGAGTAGTCCTGGTATCCTTCAATACTTCCGACACTTGTGTGATTTATATCACCAAATTTTACTTTAAAGACACCGAAACCTGTTGAAGGCTGGGTAGTCGCCGGTGTACAGAATGCAGGTACAGCTTGTCCGACATTTTCCACCATTACATACTCAGGCACTACCAATGTATCTGTGGTGCCACATGCTGCAACTCCATTAACGATCAGGCTAACGGTGTACACTCCTTCGTCCGTATAAATGTGAACAGGATTCTGTTCCGTAGAAGTAGTGCCATCTCCAAAATCCCATTCGTAACTGGTGCCATTCAGACTTTCATTTACAAATGAAACTTGTCCGGATGTAGTGCAAAAGGAAGTTTGCGGTGCAGAAAAAGCAGCCGAAACCACATCATCAAACTCTCCACCTACATTCACTGCAAGCCATGCATTCACAGTTTGATATGCCTCGATGGAACAATCCCCAAAAAGATCCTGTGCAGCCTGTATAGAAAGATTTCTAAAATCAAGGAAATCAGAATTGGGTGTGAGATAAACGGTATTGGAACGAAAAGTGATAGCGCCGGCATTAACCAGTCCAATCGCATCTACTGCATACGAGTAACCCACATCATTTACGCCCGTACCTCCTTCTGTTAAGAGGTAATACCACAAATTGGCAACACCACTTCCCGAATGCACTTCCGGGCAAGTGGACCAATACAATCCACCGTAACAATCCGGGTTGTTATAATCATTCGGGTTGGACATGTCACGCAATGTATAATTGAATTGATCACCGATAAACCAGGTTCCGTTGGGGATATTCAGAAAGCGAATAGTAACACCAAAAATATCCGACATCGCTTCATTAATGCTGCCTGATTCGCAGGAATAGATAAGGCCGGAAGAATGTTCGGTTACACCATGTGTTAATTCATGACCGCAGACATCCAGCGAGGTAAGTGGTGTTACTCCCTGAGAAGCATCACCGTCAAGATATTTCATGTAGGTTCCATCCCAAAATGCATTGATCCCGGGACCATTGTGCACAAGGCTCTTTAACTTCTGGTTACCCGCCCCGTCAACAGATTTCCATCCGTAGTTATCATTATAATAATCATAAGTGGCTTCGCAACCGAAGTGAGCATCCAATGCATAAATATCAAATCCTCCATTGTAGTCCCAGTCTTTGCTGGGGCCTGTGAAATCGTTGGGCTCTGAAACATCAAATGTCTCAACACCTGCACCACGTGTATATTCCCGCAGGCGGAAGTTATTAGGACCAATGCTATCACTAATGATTGGACGGGTTCCCGAATAGGCAGTTACTGCAGTGCCCGGAACATCTGTTGAATGAATGCGTGATTCTGTTTTTGCGATGGAGCCATTTTGTGCATCTACATAGATCCATTCTCTATTCCAGGGCTCTTTCGCATATACATCACACTTGTAAACCAACTTATAACTTCCGTCTATTGGAAGAATCATCAGCTTATTATTGTCTGCTTCTTCAATTTCATGGCTCCATGTTTTTGCATTCATGTAATTGCATGCGGCCTGGTAAGCCTGTGAAGCAGTTAATGAAGGTGTTGTGGAAAGGGCAATGCCCTCGTACCACTCTCCGTTGGCAGACTTTACCTTTTCCCCTCTGGTATGGATATAATAAACTCCATATTCAACAGGCACACCTTTGTAATGTTCGCGATAGCGGAAGTGCGTGAACCCCGCATTATCATTTAATTCCTGGTACTGAACGAGGTCGTGCGTGGCAGGAAGTTTCAGCACCTCATTTTTCAACCAGTCTTTGGCTTTCGAAACGGGTATAGATTCATTTTGCTGTAGCCTGATAAAAGAAACCGTGTTTCTTTCTTCATCCATAATTACCTGGGAAGCTCCTTTACAGATCAGCGTGGCTTCTGATCCTTTAAAGTACTTAACTCCACTTTGTGCAAATGAAGCAATGGTGAAAATGCACAGCATACTCAGCAATGCAGGTGTAAAAATTCTGTTCATGGAAAGGTTGTTTGAGGGTTACGGGATTAAATTTACTGATTCATTCATCTTTAACAAATAAAGTTTATCAGGAAGTAAAAAAAGGAAAGGCTAAAAAAACTGGAACAACTTAACAGGACAGTTTGATATAGTGAAATGATGCAGGATGCTAAATCGAAGTAAAAAAAAAGAAAACAGTGTGAGGATAATAGTATGATTTTTTGGAAATTTAAGTGGCGAGAAACAATAATTGAAGTATAGAATCCCTCCATGAAAATTCAACATCAATGTCTATCGGTCAATGGTCCTTCCGTCCACTCAACAAATACAACACTGCCATTCGAATCGCAACCCCGTTTTCCACCTGTTCTAGAATAATGGAATGTTTTGAATCTGCAACATCACTGGTAATTTCCACACCGCGGTTGATAGGTCCCGGATGCATGATCACTATGTCCTTCCCTACTTCATCTAATAATTTCTTGTTGATACCGAAGTAGAGTGCGTACTCCCTGAGTGATGCAAAATATTGTATTTCCTGCCGCTCCAACTGGATTCGCAGGATGTTAGCTACATCACACCATTCCAGCGCCTTGCGAACATCGTATTCCACCTTTACTCCAAGTGAATCAATATACATTGGAATGAGTGTCGGAGGTCCCGCCACCATTACTTCTGCACCCAATTTCTTGAGGCAGAAAATATTTGACAATGCAACCCGTGAATGACGGATATCACCGATGATCGCAATTTTCTTTCCTGCTACCGTTCCGAGTTTTTCACGGATCGAAAATGCATCCAGTAGCGCCTGTGTGGGATGTTCATGTGTACCATCACCCGCATTGATTATGCTTGCATTGATGTGATTCGAGAGAAATACCGGTGCCCCAGGACTCGGATGACGCATCACCACCATGTCAACTTTCATGG
>JBDSEW010000050.1:0-4981 GCA_039919825.1 Chitinophagales bacterium
GTTTTTAGAAAAGAAAAAACTTAAGGTTGTTGGGATCAGGAGTAGTGCAAAGAGAGAAATCTTCAGCAATTTAGATACAGCAAATATTTTTATCCGGAACAACAAATTTACTCCACCTACAAAAAGCATCGCCACGAAAAGAAAAGAGGTTAACCCGAATGCATTGTACATAAGAAAGTGGGAGAGGTAAGCACCCAATCGTCCGAGGTAGTTTTCCACTTCGAATGTTCCTGTAAAAAAATTGCTCCAGGTGAATTGAAAAATTTTATCCTGGTCAGTCCTCCAGGTAAAAAGATAGGATACAAGGGAAACAAAAAGATAAAGCGAAGAAAGCAGCATGGCAAGGCCTGTTAGCTTAGGCAATCGCTCATCATTGCGCAAAGCGCTGAACCAGCTTTCGGATGGTTTTTTCTTTTTCTTTTCGCGTGTTTTTTCAGCAACCGGTTTCGGATCCGCCAGTTTTTCCTCTTTAATTTCTTTCGGCTTCTCTTTTTCCGCTTTAAGCTTATTCGTGGTTTCAGCCATACTGTACCTGTAAAAATGGTTTGGGTAAAGTTAGTGGTTACATAGGCGGGACTTCGGTTGCAGATTAAAAGTTTTCAACACGAAAATGGTTAAACGTCTATCTTTGCGGCCGTATTTTGCAGGTGAGAAGATTGATGAATCACAATTTTGAAATTTGCAAAGAGTATGAGCAAGAAATCAAACAACTTTTAATTCAATAAGTCATAACCCCTTTCCTCATGAGCACCGGATTTTTTAAAGTACCTGCACCTGTTAACGAACCTAACCTGATGTATGCGCCGGGTTCTGCTGAAAGGGCTGCATTGAAAGCGGCCATCAGTGAATTCAAATCTGAATCGGCAGATCTTCCAATGTTTATAGGAGGAAAGGAAGTCCGCACCGGTAAAAAGATAGCCATGCATCCTCCTCATGAGCATCAGCATGTATTGGGGCATTACCATGCAGGGACAGGAGAGCATGTGAAGCAGGCGATTGACGCTGCCTTAAAAGCAAAGAAGGAATGGGAGCATATGCCGTGGGAACACAGGTCGGCTATTTTTTTAAAAGCAGCAGACTTGCTTGCCGGACCTTATCGCGCACGGATTAATGCGGCGACAATGCTCTGTCAATCAAAGAATGCCTACCAGGCAGAGATTGATGCTGCCTGTGAGCTGATCGATTTTTTGAGATTTAATGCACAGTTTGCTACAGAAATTTATAGTCATCAACCCATCTCTTCTAAAGGGATGTGGAACAGGATGGAGCAAAGAGCATTGGAAGGTTTTGTGTTTGCGATCACACCTTTCAACTTTACTGCCATTGCAGGAAATTTACCCACGAGTGCCGCGATGATGGGCAATACAGTGGTTTGGAAACCGTCCAATACCCAGATATTTTCAGCCTGGGTAATCATGGATGTGTTAAGAGAAGCGGGTTTACCGGATGGTGTGATCAACCTTATCTATACACCAGGTGTTGAAACAGGAAAGATCGTATTTGCCCATCCTGATTTTGCAGGCATTCATTTTACGGGGTCGACAGAAGTGTTTCATGAATTCTGGAAAACCATTGGAAACAATATTGCTTCCTATAAATCATATCCACGTATTGTGGGTGAAACTGGAGGTAAAGATTTTGTACTTGCTCATGCTTCTGCAGATGCGAAGGCTGTGATTACAGCATTGTCGCGTGGCGCATTTGAATACCAGGGACAGAAATGTTCTGCTGCATCACGGGCTTATATTCCATCAAATCTCTGGAACGAGGTGCGTGAAGGGTTGTTGGGCGACATCCATTCTTTCAAGATGGGAACCACGGAAGATTTCAGGAATTTTATCAATGCAGTAATTGATGAAAAGTCTTTTGATAAGCTGGCGGGATACATTGACCAGGCAAAGAAAGATGCAGGCGCGGAAATAGTTGCCGGAGGTGGATATGATAAACGTGAAGGATATTTCATTCAGCCAACAGTTATTAAAGCAAATGATCCGATGTACACAACGATGTGTAGTGAATTGTTCGGCCCTGTACTTTCCTTATATGTGTATGATGAAAATAAATTTGAAGAAACGCTGGATATTGTTGACAGCACTTCTGCCTATGCATTGACAGGATGTGTTTTCTCCCAGGACAGAAGCATTATCAATCATGTTTCCAGGAGGTTGATGAATGCGGCCGGAAATTTTTATATCAATGATAAGCCGACGGGGGCTGTAGTTGCGCAACAACCATTTGGTGGTGCACGTGCTTCAGGCACGAATGATAAAGCAGGTTCTATGATTAATCTCTTGCGATGGGTTTCGCCGAGATCAATTAAGGAAACGTTTTCTCCACCGACGGATTATAGATATCCGTTTATGGCAGCGGAGTAAAAAAACAATTATGAATGTGGAATTACGAATTGCGGATAAATAGCTGTGAATTCAATAAGGAGATTTCAACACTTAATTAATTCACTGTCACTTTAATCAATTTATTTCCTCCAATTTCTCTTGCGAGTACATAACCCTCATGTGTTGCGTAGAAACTTGATTCCCAAACTGAAGTGATATCCTTAAATTGAGTTGATTCCCAGGTACTGCCTGCATTGTTACTATGAATTACTGATCCGGCATTCGATCCAAAGCAACCTCCGGTGTTTGGAACAGCACCCCAGATCAAACAATAATTATCAAATAGCGGAGACAGTTTATAAAAATAATCTGTGGAAGAAGTATAACCCGGATCCCAGTTCTCACCATTGTCAGTGGATTTATAAACGGTCTGGCTATTGGTAATGCAATAACCGGTGCTATTGTTGAATGCAATGTCCGAAATCCAACCTGCTTCAAATGCTGGGCTTTCGTTCCAGGTATTTCCATCGTCAATACTCCGGATAATTTTCCCGTAGGTTCCAATACAAAAACCATTGTTCTTATTGAAAATAATTTTTTTTAAGGCGACATCGAAAGAAGCCATAACACTCCAATTTATTCCTCCATCTTCACTCTTCAGAATTTTTGATACGAAATCAAAAGATTGCGCATAGTCATTCTCAATAAGAAAGAGATCACCCTTGCCATTAGAAGCTATAGAAGAAAATTCACTTCGTCCCGTGATTTGAAAAACAATACTCCAGTTTTCACCTGCATCTGAAGTTTTTAAAAGCACTGCACCTGATGGCAAACAACCTGCAACACTACACCAGCCAGCTCCACCTGCAGCATAGCCAACATTTTCGTTAGGGAATAAAATAGCATTCAGGGGACGATCCGGAGTTGTGTCAGAGAATTTTAAAATCCAGTTTTTCCCTCCATCAATTGATTTGTAAATCTTTCCGTCATAAGTGCTTACTATGCCGGTGTTTTCATTGAAGAAATGCATGTCGTTAGCTGCAGGAACTGCTGCAGATACCAATTCCATTTTAAGGTTTTTATTTTCATATGGAAGTGATCTTCCAGTTGATGGCTGGACTGCCTTATCTTTCGTACAACCCAATATTGCCATACTTACAATAAGTAAAAACAGTAAAATATTTTTCATTGGTTACTTTTTTGATGATGACAATGGAGCACCGGAAAAGAATTTAAGGATTTAATGTGGGATTACGACACGGGAAAAGGGATATGACTCAGAATCTGTTTTGAAATCATTTAAAAAAAATACTTGCCCAATGTTTCGACAAGCTCAACATGACCTCCACGCTCTGGTCACCCTATGCCTCCTTCGACAAGCTCAGGACAAGTTGTCGAAGCCTTGCCCGACTGCGTCATGCCGGCGGGGGTTGCGGAGGTTTAGAAGAATTTCAAGATCATTTCAAAACAGCTTCTCAGGAAAGACTTTCTTAGATCAATGTGCTATTCCTAAGGGGAATTAGCAATGATCATTCTCAATTCGTAATTCAAAATTCAAATCACATCTGTTCCGGAACATCAATTCCCAATAGCTTCATACCCCTCTTTATTGTTGAAGCAATGGCCGAAGAAAGTTGCAAACGAAATTTACGCTGTTCTCCATCTACTTCATTGAGCATATGGAGTGTTGCATAAAAATGATTGTACTCTTTTGCAAGCTGGTATAAATAATTGGCAAGAGTAGAAGGCTCGTATTTAGCAGCAGATTCGCTGATGATTGTAGGATATTCATTCAACAGCATGATCAATTGCCGTTCTACCGCATCAAGTGAAGTAATTTTAGCATCACCTTCAAAAGAAATATTTCTTTCTGTTGCTTTTCTCAATACTGAACAAATTCTTGCATGCGTATATTGAATGAATGGACCGGTGAAGCCGTGAAAGTCAATAGATTCTTCCGGGTTGAACAGGATCCGTTTTTTAGGATCTACCTTCAGGATAAAAAATTTCAACGCACCTAATCCAAGCTGGTGAAATAAAGTTTGTTGTTCTTCTTCCGTGAAATTTTCAATCTTCCCAACTTCCTTCGTTTTCTGAGCTGCCGTTACATCCATTTCGTCGAGCAGGTCATCAGCATCCACCACTGTTCCTTCACGCGTTTTCATTCTGCCTGTAGGGAGATCCACCAATCCATAAGAAAGATGGTGAATACCATTTGCATAAGGCCTTCCCAATTTCTGGCAAACCAATTTCAATACCTTGAAATGATAATCCTGTTCATTTGCTACGGTATAGATCATTACATCAGGAGCATAATCTTTGTAGCGCAGGTCTGCAGTTCCCAGGTCCTGGGTAATGTAAACGGAAGTGCCGTCTGCACGGAGCAAAACTTTCTGATCGAGTCCATCTGCAGTAAGATCAACCCAAACAGATCCATCAGGCTTTTTGAAAAAGATGTTTTTTTCGAGTCCATCCGCCACAATGGTTTTGCCGAGCATGTAAGTAGCCGATTCCAAATAGGCTTTATCAAAGTCGTTTCCGATCTTGCGATAGGTTTCTTCAAAGCCCTGGTACACCCATTGATTCAATGTTTGCCAGAGGTTTCTTACCTCTTCATCACCCTGTTCCCATTTCAACAGCATTTC
>JBDSEW010000048.1:0-3749 GCA_039919825.1 Chitinophagales bacterium
CATACATTGACACTTCAGTAAGTCTGATTAAACAAGTATTGCCCGGCACAAAAATAATCGGCACTGTTTTTAACCAGGCCGAACCACAATCACGGGCTGCCCTTGATGAGATTACCAATCAATGCAAATTACTGGGATTAACCCTGATTGCCTTGCCGGTAAACAATTCTTCCGAAACTCAGTTGGTGGTGAGTTCATTGCTCAGCAAAAATATTGATGTATTCTTTGCAATGCCGGACAACACCATTTTCGCATCCTTCGAAACCATTGCAAAAAGCTGCAAAGATAAAAACATTCCCATATTCACTTCTGAAGCAGGCCTGGTGAAGCGCGGAGCAGTGGCTGCTTACGGAGCAGATATTTACCAGTGGGGATTCCAGGCCGGTGAACAGGCTTCTCAGTTTTTACGACAGGGCAATCTTGATGGACTGCACCCGGAGCTATTGAAAGTGCGTAAGCGAATTTATAATGAAGCAGTGGCAAAGCAGTTCAACATCACTTTCAACTCGCCTTTTGAGGCATTGCAGTAAATGGATTTTTACCTGTCCGCTATCGTACTCGGCCTTGCCTACTGTGGAATGGGGCTTGGTATTTATATAACTCTTCGAATCTTTAACATCCCTGACATCACTACAGATGGTAGTTATACACTGGGGGCTGCTGTAACTGCCAGCATGTTATCACAACATCTTCCCCTACCTTTTATAGTAGTGGTCACCTTGTTCTCCGGAGCCATTGCAGGATTTGCTACCGGCATGATTCATACGCGCTTGAAAATAAATCCGTTGCTCGCAGGTATATTGGTGATGACCGCGTTGTATTCCGTGAATCTATCAGTAATGGGAAGATCGAATATCCCTTTGATCAACACTATAAATCTGCAGCAATACTTTCATTGGTTTGAGAGTGAGCAATACAACTGGCTCTTCGTGATGATCCTGTTTGCAGTTAGTTTGTGGTTGCTGATTTCGTGGTTGTTAAAAACTGATTTTGGACTGGCAATGCGCGCAACAGGAAACAGCGAAACAATGATTCGTGCGCTCGGAGTAAATACTTCCAATATGAAAGTGCTTGGGTTGATGATTGCCAATGCACTCACCGCATTCAGCGGCTTATTGGTTTGCCAGTACCAGCAGTTCTCCGATATAAACATGGGAATCGGCATTGTAATTTTTGGATTGGGTGCAGTAATGATGGGTGAATCACTGCTTGGATTCCTGAATATAAAATCAATCCCGCTACGGCTGATCGGTGTAATTTTCGGATGTGTACTTTTCAGGACCATCATTGGTTTGGCATTAACGCTGGGAATAAATCCCAATTGGTTAAAACTGGTTACAGCAGTCATTGTCCTGCTCGTTGTTGGACTACCAAATCTGAAAAGGAGGAACAGTGGCTAAAAGTAAAATTCCACACACATAACACGATGCACAATTCACATAACATAATAAGCAACTTAAAAGAGAAAAGACCTGGCTGCCATCTTGTGTTACTTGATTTGTGATTCGTTAAAGAAAATCTTTTTCAGTAATCAAGAAATGAAATAATTCCCATGCTCAACCTTTCTCACCTGCAGAAGTATTTCAACAAAGGCACTCCCAATGAAGTGCTGGCATTGAATGATTGCTCCCTGCAGGTTGCGCAGGGTGAGTTTGTAATCATCATCGGATCCAACGGTTCCGGTAAATCTACATTGCTCAACCTCATTGCAGGAACTTACTTTACTGATAAGGGAACCATTTTAATTGATGATAAAAATGTAACCGGAGAAAAAGATTTTCAACGCAGCAAATATATTGCCCGGGTATTCCAGGATCCCATGGCTGGCACTGCACCTGATCTTACGATCATCGATAACTTCCGCCTGGCTGCTTTGCGAACAAAAAGAAAAACGTTTAGTACGGGAGTAAATGCTGCATTCAAATCAAAAGTGCAGGAACGACTTGCTATATTAAACCTGGGACTTGAAAATAAACTGGATACCGTAGTTGGAAAACTTTCCGGTGGACAGCGACAGGCTTTAACCCTGTTGATGTCAGTGATGGATGACTCCAATATTTTATTGCTCGATGAGCCGACTGCAGCACTCGACCCCAGGTCATCAGAAAATATTATGCAGATTGCCAATAAGGTAATTCATGAATTAGGATTGACGGCGATCCTGGTGACACACAACATGCCATACGCGGTTAAATTCGGAACCAGGCTGATCATGATGCAGGAGGGAAAAATTTCAAAGGATATTGGACCTGGAAAAAAAGAATTGCTTAACCTCCATGAATTGTATGAATGGTTTAATCAACCCATACATTCCTGAGACAGCGATAAGGAAATACAACTACTTCAGACAGGCTCCCTTCATCGAATACCACGGATGAATTTCTACAATTAACCTTCCTGCTTTAACAGCCGGGTCATCTTCTGCAAGTTTTTTTGCTTCCTCCAGGGAACCTGCGTTATACACGCAAATACCCCTGAGATCACCATCATCCATCAAAGGGCCTGCTAAATCCATTTTGCCCTCGGCTGCCATTTTATTTAAATGCGCCATATGACCTTCCTGTATTTTTTCTGATGTAACAGAGTCCTGCGTACGATTAGTCCCCCTTTTCAAAAAAACGAGATAATACGTTTTCATTTCTTCCATACCTTGCGGACTACTTTGTGAAAAAGTTGCTGAGCACAAAAAAACAAAGGTGAAAACGAAAATAAAATGTTTCATTCCGGAGTAAGTTTAGAGCAAGAGATGAAGACTGATGTAAGTAAGCGATAGTTCTTTTAAAGGTAGACTCCCGTCGCCTTAAAAGCAATGACAGCTTCCGTTTTGGTTGAATCAATATATGCATAACCAAATGCAAGAACTCTTTTGCCTGTCAAATCTTTAGGCGTATTGAAGTTGTGATCCCAATCCACAAAAACAGCTGCAGCCCCATCATTTTTCATGTTCAACCAGCAACCTTCCGACTGGCATGATTCAGTAACATTCCCTTCAACTATTGCAGCCACTTTTGACTTTCCCTGCATTTTTGAAACCAGTTCCGTTACAGTGATCACATTAGTAGTATCAAAAGTCTGCCCGTAAAATTTAGGTGGCGAAGGTGAATCACTGCAAGTGCTAATTACAGCCAGCAAACAAACCAAAGCAATTAAAATTTTCATATTTAAAAAGTAAGACTACAAAAGTAGCCGATTAGGATTAAGAATAGCACAGGTATCCCCAGATTCTAGATGCAAATGCAGCTATCACTACTGGTGATGAGATAGATCATGAAGGAATGCCGCTCAATTTTTGTTGTTTTGTGGAAGGTTCCTGGCTCTCAGAAAAAAATCTTTAATGTCTCAAAACAAAGAAAGTCACTGGTATGCTTTCACGCATGCAAAATGCCCGCATTGCCACCATGGCGATATGTTTGTAAACAAGAACCCATACGCATTAAATGATATTTCGAAAATGCCCGCCCGTTGCCCTGTATGTGATATTTCATTTTTCCCTGAAACAGGATTCTATTGGGGATCAATGTACATGTCGTATTTAATCACTGTTGTGTTTTCTGCTGTAAGTGTTGTAGCATTGGGCTTACTTTCCAACTGGAGTTTATATGTGCTTGTTTTTGGAAATGCTGCTCTGCTAATATTGGGATTCCCGCTTTTCTTCCGCTATTCACGCGTTGTTTGGCTACAGCTAAATATGCCATTCAATAAAGAACTGTTCATAAAGCTGCAAGCGTGAATTTGTGCGAAGCTACTTC
>JBDSEW010000057.1:0-2830 GCA_039919825.1 Chitinophagales bacterium
CGGTGATTTTTTTTCTCATTCAGCACAGACTGAAATGCTGCTGCTGACTTGTAATTTTTAACAGCTAAAGTGATATTCACTTTTTGATATGATAATGCGGGGTTGATAGTTCCTTTGGAATATGTTATAGTTACAATCACGAATTAAATGTAAGTCCGTAACGGGCGATGAGTGATTAATATCTGCTAATGCAATCAAAAGGAATATGGATCATCTTTAAACGACGACCAATGACTTATTGCAATACAGAATAATTAAAACCTTATGATGATTAGCACACTTCGAATGGCTTCATTCAGACTTTAACACACCAGGTGGAATCCAAGAGCCGTTCAATACTTCTTCTTTCGGCCAATATATTCTTAAGGTAAGATTAAAAGGTCCGTCAGGAGCCGGAAGCCAATTAGATTCTTTCTCTTTCCCGGGATTATCCTTTTGAATAAAAATATCGATGGAGCCGTCCCCATTTTTTTTCAGGTCATTTCTGTCACCAATGGCAAAGCGGTTGATGGTATTGGCAACCAGGTAATTTTCCATATTATACATCGTCAGGCTCCAGAACGCGTTTGCAGGAGGAGACTTACCTTCGTCAAAATGCAATGTGTATTTATGCTTTGATCCATCGTACTTCTCCTGGTCTGCATCTTCTGCGGAAGAAGGATAGATAGCATCAGCATCCAAATTTGCTCCCAGTCCTCTTCTTGCAATCATTGCCCTCAGCTCATAACAGATTCCATATTCCCCCAAGCCGCGATTTATCAGCCATCCGTTTATTCTTTCTTTTTGCGCAGCTAAATGCAACAGGTATTTTTTACACCAGACCGGCACCATCTTGAATGAATCCTGCACAGCCAACGAAAACTTCGAAAGATCGAAAGTTAGACCAGGAGATACTCCTAAAAGTGCCGTTCGCCTGAGTATCGCGGTATCAGCAGGAAAAGGAGGGTTGCCAATCATCAGCTGATTCAATAAATTAAAATATACATTGACAGGCATTTCATCTACCTGCTGTACAGGTGCTTTCATTGAAATGCCTGGATCAAGTTTACCCGAAGGAAAAATATAAGGTTTCCCATAGCTGCTCAATGGAGTTAAACGATAGTCTTGCTGTATTTCTTTAACGACCGTTGCTCCATCTTTCTTATTGTTCACCTGTGTGCGGCCAGCCATCCAGGCCATATTGGAAGGAGAAGTTATCCGCGTCATTTGCTGAGGTACCTTATTATTCCAGCCCGGCCCTGTAATAAGAAATAATTGCGGTAACGTGCCTGTGGTTCGCTTACCGGGCGATGCAATCACATTGGTCCAGCTATCCAGGATCGGTAGTAAAAAATATCTTCCCTGCGTGTTGGGCACTTCGAGCACCAGCGGTTCATCTGTTAAGTCTAACCATGCCAGTGCATAGTAGGTGTCACAATTCGGTTTTACTACCGCATTGAATTTGTCATCGGGGAACTCTTCTTTCCTGGCTATTTGGTTCACAGGTGCACCGAGTGATGAAGGACTTTCATAGTTGGTCATTACGCGCCGGGAAATTTCCATCATCACCAATGGGTAACCGTAGATATATGCTTCCCTTGCCAGTTGAATAAATTCCGCGTCCGTTGGAGGAATTGCTGCAGAAAAGAAGTTCCTGCTTGTAGTTTGGGGCGGGTTGAAAGAAGCAATAAAAACGAATACTGAAATGAAAGAGGGTAGCAGGTGCATATTTACAAGATATTAATAAATTGTATTAATGGCTTCAATGAAAGATTCCGTCGTAGAGCAGCGAAATATAATAGATGCCGCCAATAGAAGATCCCTGTGCATAATCCTGGTGGTAGTAATTCAACAGGTTGGATGCTCCGGCCTTTATGCTTAAAGCAGCAGCAGGTATTGCATAGGTTACCTGGGCATCGATGATGCTGCAGGCAGGAAGATAGCCATCGATGTTTTCCTGGTCTGTTACATTCGACCAGTTGTCAACTGCATCCGTCCACCGCCAGTTAAACATGAAACCAAGATGTTTGATCACATCACGGTTACTGATACTCACATTGCTTTTAAAAGGTGGTGTGCGAATACCCGGCAATAGCTTTCCCGGCATAACATTCGAATGGATCCAGGTGAAATTCCCTGCTAGTTTGTATCCCCTGGGAAGAAGCAATGATGCTCCCATTTCGATACCGTCCATTATTACTTTATCCGGCGAATTCACAACTGTCAGAAAATTCTCTACCGCGCCAGAATCAATGGCGTACGCTGCATCGATAAGATCAGCAGGGCTTCCGGGGCCTCCCGATTTGGGTTTCACAAGCACCGTACTGAAGATGAATCCTGAGTATTCGTTGTGGAAATAATTAACATCGAAATAAAGCTGCTCAACGAACAACAACCGCTGGTATCCCAATTCAAATGTTTGCACTTTTTCCGGTTGTATGTAATCATAGGGTGACTGTTGCAATACACTGCTAAAATGGTTTATAGCAGCATTGAATGAATCAGGATTCACTTCCAGGAAAGCATGAACTAAGCTATCAAAGAGAAAGGTAGATGCCGCGGTGAAGGAATTATACCGGGAATCATAGGGAGTATCAACAACGGCCGTTCCTCCCAGGCGATGCGACTTGGGAGATAACTGAATATCCATAAACTGGAGCTGCGGATCAGGAAGCCGGTAGCCGTATTGCCAGGAGGTGCGAAAATAATTTTGGTCACCAGGATGGTAAACTGCTGCAAATCTTGGTGCCCATACACCTTTGAAATTGTCGGCTTTGTCGAATCGCAATGCTGCAAGCAGCTTAAGGTGGTCGCGAAAAAGTTTTTTTGTTGCCTGCGCAAAAGCAGCATA
>JBDSEW010000066.1:0-6089 GCA_039919825.1 Chitinophagales bacterium
AATGAAAAAGAAACATCGTATGCTTTCATGATCTCGCAAATGTCTTCGAAGTGTTTGTAGAGAAAACTTTCCTTGTGATGCGACAAACACCACTTGGCCATGATACTTCCGCCACGTGAAACAATGCCCGTTACGCGATCGGCTGTGAGCGGGATGTAACGTAATAAAACACCTGCATGCACCGTAAAGTAATCGACTCCCTGTTCTGCCTGTTCAATCAATGTATCACGATAGATTTCCCAGGTCAGCTCTTCCGCCACTCCGCCAACTTTTTCAAGCGCCTGGTAAATGGGAACCGTTCCTATCGGGACAGGTGAGTTGCGAATGATCCATTCTCGCGTCTCGTGAATATTTTTTCCGGTAGAAAGATCCATGATTGTATCTGCACCCCAGCGGCATGCCCACACGGCTTTCTCCACTTCTTCTTCAATAGATGAGGTAACTGCTGAGTTGCCGAGGTTGGCATTGATCTTTACCAAAAAATTACGGCCAATGATCATCGGCTCACTTTCAGGGTGATTGATATTGGCAGGAATAATCGCACGGCCCTTTGCGACTTCATCCCTTACAAATTCAGGAGTGATAGATCCGGCAGGAAGGCTTGCACCAAAATTTTCTCCCGGATGCTGTTTTTTTAACCCATTATAATGTTCGCTTAATTCATTGATCCGTTGATTTTCACGGATAGCGATATATTCCATTTCAGGGGTAATGATTCCCTTATTTGCATATTCCATCTGTGAAACATTACCTCCGGCTTTTGCACGCAATGGTTTGGGAATATTTTTAAAATGAATATCACTGATGGTTTTATCGTTTAACCTTTCATTGGAATACGCAGAAGAGAAATCTGCCAGTTCTTCCACATCACCTCTTTCAAGAATCCAATTGCGCCGCAGCGGGAGTAATCCTTTGTGCACATCGACTTCTGCGCCCGGATCCGTAAACGGACCGCTTGAATCATACACCACTATTTTTACTTTTTCCTTTTTGATGGATCCATT
The DNA here is from genome assembly GCA_039919825.1 of Chitinophagales bacterium. GTDB lineage: Bacteria > Bacteroidota > Bacteroidia > Chitinophagales > UBA10324 > JACCZZ01. Next base: position 1,005 of record JBDSEW010000066.1, read on the forward strand.
TTTTATCTCAAACTCATCCTGGGTTTCAATCTCGCGCATGGCAACATTGATATCATGCAGTTTTCCCTTCACAAATATTTTTTTTGATGCAGGGAAAGGAGTTCGGGTAATGGAGGCAGATGTTGGGAGTTTGCTTTGGTCTTTCATAAGGTATCAGGTATCAGGTTTAAGGTATCACGTTGTTGATGCAGCTAATCTATCCTCCTTGTGTGGCTTCGATAATAATGACTTCATCATTTTCGTGTAATTCAAAGTGCTGCCATTCTTTTTTCGGAACTACAGTAGCATTCACAGCTACCGCTATTCCACTTTTTTGTCCAATGGTTAATTTTTCAAGCAATGTTTGCAACGGATCTTCCTTTTCAAGTTCCAGCCAGTTGCTATTAATTTTTATTTTCATTCAGATTTCATTTATAGCCAGCGTCAGACAACCTGCCAACACAGACAAATTGTTTAACACGAAAGCAGGAAATTCCTGGTAAGTATTTAAACGGAAAACTAAAGGTGGGATCAATTCAACTTTTCCCTTCGCAGGAATTACCCTGATCAGGTGCTAAGGGTTTGATCTCAGTCACGGCTCACCCGCGACACCCCTAAAGTTTTCGTGAAACGAAATTAAGAAAAAATCCAGTGAACTTCCCTATTGCTTCTACCTGTTAAATATTTTCTATGTACCAGGTAATAGTACGACAGCAGTAAAATAGAACCGGCTTCCCCTGCCAGGTTCACTTTCAACGTGAATTTCTCCGCCCATCATATTTACCAGCTTGCGGGCAATAGAAAGGCCTAACCCTGTGCCTCCATACTTGCGGGTAAGCAATGTATCGATCTGGTTGAAGGGTTCAAAAATAATTTCCTGTTTTTCCTTTTCAATGCCAATACCGCAATCAACTACTTCAGTAATGATCACCATTCCTTTATCGTCTTGCTCCTTTACTTTGCTGTTAATCGTAACATTCCCATCCTTCGAAAATTTCACTGCATTTCCTATCAGGTTTACCATCACCTGGCGGAAACGCATTTCATCACCGATTACTACTGCGGGAATTTTTTTATCTATTTTCAGCACCAGCTTCAGATGCTGCTCTTTCGCTTTTACCTTAAATGAACGCGCCACTTCCTTCATCAAACCCGGCAAATTAAATTCAGTGTTCACCAGTTCAAGCTTACCGGATTCAATTTTTGAAATGTCAAGCAGATCATTAATAAGCGTAAGCAGCGAATCAGCAGAATACCTTACAATGTCAAGGTATTCGTGCTGCTGAGGTGTGAGTTTTGATTGGAGCAGCAAATCAGCAAAACCAATAATACCATTCATGGGTGTTCTGATCTCATGACTCATGTTGGCGAGAAACTGGCTCTTGGTCCGGTTGGCAGCTTCAGCAGCCTCTTTCGCTTTCTGAAGCGATGCCTCAAAAGTTTTTTGCTGGGTGATATTTCTTCCCAACACTGAAACGCCTATGATACTGCCGTCTTCCACACGGATTGGGTTGAAAGAGAATTCAATAAAATAAGTTTTCCCATTTTGTTCGAAGGGATCTACCATGTTATAGGAATCTCCCTTCATAGACCTGTCATACCTTTCTAACCACAGGTCGGCCATTTCCTTCGGCAGGTCATCAGTGATCAAGGCTCCCTGCCTCATAGTTACTCCATAATAAATTTTAAATACTTCGGCGATAGGTTTGTTGAAGTTGAGGATTCTTCTGTTTGCATCTACTGACCAAATAGATTCCTCGCGATTCTCGATCAGTGCCGCCAACTGCGCCTGGCTTTTTCGAACGGCATCTTCCATTTGCTGTCGTTCTGTAATGTCAACTGCAGTGCCTACAATGTGAACCGGCATTTTATGTTCATCACGGACTAATTTCCCTTTGGCTTCAATAACTATGTAAGACCCTTCACTGTTTTTTTCACGGTAGATCTTCTGGAACATCGGCGTTTCACCATATAAGTGCCGGCGCAGTTCGTTAAGCAGTTCGGGCAGGTCATCGGGATGAACCGTATTCTTCCACTCATCAAAATATTGAGGTGGGTTATCTCCTGAGTAGCGAAATATTTTTCTCCACGACTCATTAAAGGTGACTTTATTTGTAATCAGGCTCCAGTCCCAGATACCAACCTGTGTACCCTCTATTGCTGCATTCAAACGAACTTCAGTGCTGCGCAACGCACGCTCTGCCGATTTCCTGGCAGTGATATCCATGATGCCTACTACGCTAACATTTTTCCCCTGGTAAATGTGGGAACGCGAAAAAGCTTCGATATCGAATTTGGCACCATCCCTTTTTACTCCCGTTAATTCTTCCAGAAAATTTTCCTTGAGAATGAGTTTATGCTTAAGCTCCTTATTTAAGGAAGTATCATACAGTTTAGAAATCTCTGCTCCCTTTAGCTCATCACCGGCATAGCCAAACATCTTCTGTGCTGAATTATTAAAGTCGATGACGATACCATTTTCGTGAATAAAGATGGCTTCACGGCTTTCTTCCATAAAATATTTCAATCGCTCCCGGCTGAGCAGCAACGATTGCTCTGCCTGCTGTCTTTCAGCAATGTCCTCTGCGATAGTGGAATAAAAATCCACCTCGTTGTTTTCATCTACATGCACAAGAATGATTTGTGATGCAGGAATTTCACGGCCATCCTTTGTTTTGAACATCGTTTGGCCCTTCCACGAACCATCCCTGACCGCGCCGGGTAAACCCACTTTCAAAATCAATTCTTCCGTTGATTTGGTCATCAGGTTTTTCAGGCTGAGCCTGGAAAGATCTTCCTTGCTCCCGTAGCCCAGCAACTGCCGGCCAGCATGATTCATATACCGCAACCCCTTACGATCGATCATAGCTACCATAAATGGGCTGGCTTCTATAATTGATACCAACCGCTCTTCCTCAATCCGTTTCTCCCGCAATTCCGTAACATCCTTCAACAGCAGGACACGGATTTCCTTTGCCTGATACAGTATGGTTTTGCCGGTGAATTCAACAAATTGTAGCTGCCTTTTTTTATTATACACTTCACGTATAAAAGGTACCTGTAGATTTTTGCGAATTGTTTCAATGATCTTCAGATGTTCTTTCGCAGGTGCAAAATCAAATATCGATTTTCCAACTACTTCTTCCATTGAATACCCAAACATCTTAAGGGTAGCGTCATTCACATCGGTGATAATTCCTTTTTCATGGATCAAAATTCCTTCTGACGATGCTTCCAGCAAAAAACGCAACCGGTCATCATTTCTTTTCAGCTCTGCCAATTGCTGTTTGCCGGTTGCATTATCTCTAAGCGAGATAATGCGACCGGAAGGAAATCCATGATCATCTGTAACAGGAGTTGATCTGATGAGCGCCCAGAAACCAGTTTCATCTTTTCTTTTCAGGAATAACTCAGCTTCCACTGTCTTTCCCTGGTAGCTGCTCTCGCGGAAGCGGTGATAGTCTTTGTGCCATTCTTTTGAAACCATCAGGCCAATCCCTTCCTGCCGCAACCATTCTTCCCTGCTATAGCCTGTTATCCTGCACATATTGTTGTTAACCTGCACAATAAGGCCGTTCCCATCTTCGATAGCAAGCGCTTCTTCAAGGCTTTCGAAAATTTTCTGATAATTAATATCGGTTAGTAAAAGGTTCATGGACGATAGCCAGCTAAAAAGCTGTTATACTAAACACGAATTTAACAACATTTTATCCGATCATGCTGATTCTGAAGATTAGGGTGCACGACAAATCTTTGTTTTTGTGGTCGGCGAGACGCCGACCACGGACAGTACCTTCCCTATGACAGTCCATGGTTGGCGTCCCGCCAACTATTGCTCGAGAAAACTGAATGATTTGTCGTACACCCGAAGATTGTATTGGTTACATTCCTGAAAGAATGCAGATTTGCTGCTCAGCATACTGTTCACTTTAATCAACCTTCCAAATTCCGCATGGAAGATTATCATCCACTCTTCCACTGGAATGCATGTATCTCAATTTGTTTGGTGAATTATTTGGAATCGTATGTTTCTTTTCTATTTTTACCCATATCTATTCCATAGCTTCTTCCTTTTTTGATTGTTAAAGAATCTCCATCTGAACGATTTTATCACCGAAAAAAACTGATCCTTCATGAAAGTTTACGACGACAAGCATATTAAGAATATCGTGTTGCTGGGTGCCTCCAAATCGGGTAAAACCACGCTGGCAGAAACCATGATGTTTGAGGCAGGGCTGATCAACCGCAGGGGGACCGTTGAAGAAGGAACTACTGTTTCTGATTATCATGACATAGAGCAGCAACGGGGGAATTCTGTGTATATGACGTTTATGCATACTGAATGGAAAGATTACAAGATCAATATTATTGACACACCGGGACTTGATGATTTCATTGGTGAAGTGATTGCCGCACTGAGAGTTTCAGATACCGGCATTATGGTTCTTAATGCACAACATGGGGTGGAAGTTGGAACAGAGTTGATCTGGAACTATGTACACCAATTCAATAAACCAGTGATGTTTGCCATCAACCAGCTGGATCATGAGAAATCAAATTACGAGGAAACAATTGAACAGGGAAAGAAGCGGTTTGGCAATGCATTCACCATTATGCAGTATCCCCTGAACGAAGGTGCAGGATTTAACGCCATCATCGATTTATTAAAGATGACGATGTATAAATTCGGACCCAACGGTGGCAAACCTGAAAAACTTCCCATACCGGAATCAGAAAAAGCAAAGGCGGATGAGTTACACAATAAACTGGTGGAAGTTGCTGCAGAGAACGATGAAAAGCTGATGGAGCTTTATTTTGAAAAAGGTTCGCTCGATGAAGATGAATTAAGACTGGGCATCAAGCAGGGCATGATGACGCACCAGGTATTTCCTGTGTTTTGCCTGTCGGCAAAAAAAGATATGGGATCCGGCCGTATGATGGGATTCATCGATAACGTAGCCCCTTCCGCCAATGAAATGCCTGCGGAAAAATCTACCGATGGGAAGGAACTCCCCTGCAGCCCCAGTGGACAACCGGTAGCGTTTGTATATAAATCACTCATAGAACCTCACCTGGGTAATCTTTCTTTATTTAAAGTGGTTTCAG
>JBDSEW010000068.1:0-3868 GCA_039919825.1 Chitinophagales bacterium
AAAAGCATTCCAGCGATTAATTGCATTGGGTTCTGATGTTGCCCTGGCGGCCATACCTGCCATACTGATCACAGGATTACCCAAAAAGGCGCGGGCAGAAAGCCTTGATGTCATCACCGATGTATTAAACTTTGCACTTACGCTGGAATACCTTGAAAGCACTTATTATTCTATGGGTCTTTCCTCCGGTGTGATCGCAGCAAGTGACCTTGCAATTTTTCAAACCATCAATGCACATGAAGCCGCGCATGTTTCAGTACTTGCCAGTACTATTTCATCATTGGGCGGAACTCCTGTTGCAGCACCTGGATTTGATTTTACGGCAGGGGGCTTATTTGCTCCTTTCAGTGATTACCCAACCTTTCTTGCATTGTCGCAGGCTTTTGAAGATACCGGAGTAAGGGCATATAAGGGACAGGCGGCCAACCTGATTTCAAACAATGATATTCTTACTGCTGCACTGCAAATACATTCTGTGGAAGCACGCCATGCAGCGGAGGTTAGAAAACTAAGAACAGCAAAAGGATTGGATACCGTTAAACCCTGGATAACCGGAAATGAAAGAGGCACACTTCCTTCGGAAGCACAGGCTGTGTATGATGGTGAACAGAATTCCATACAGGGTGGTGTTGATGTGAAAACCATTACCACTGTGGGAACAGGCGCTGTACAGGAAGCATTTGATGAACCCCTCACGGATACCGAAGTTTTAGCGATAGCAGGTTTATTTCTCGTCTGAGTATCTCATTTGAATTGTGAAAGATAAATGGTTTGAGAATGCAATTTGAATTAAGAAAAGCCATTGGAGCATTAAGTCTCCAGTGGCTTTTCTGTTTACAACATCAGAAGATATAAGACTGCATTTGTATCTTCGTTCAAAGCAAAAAACATCTTTGGACTACCACTATACCATACATCCATTAGGTGACAGTGCAATCACTATAGATTTTGGAAATGTAATTGACGCATCGATCAATGAGCGTGTGATGGCGCTGTTCCATTATTTGCAAAAACAAAACATTCCGGGTGTCAGGGATATTATTCCATGTTATAGCTCTCTTACTATTGTTTATGATCCGGTGACAGTCAGCAAAGTAAATGTTCCTGATGCCTATTCGTTTTTTAAAGTACAACTGGACCAATCTGTAAAAAACGCAGTTGTCAAAAATGCAAATTCAATTACCCTGATAAAAATTCCCATTTGTTATCATGAGACACTTGCACCGGATTTAAAATCCCTGTCAGCTAAAACAAATTTAACAACTGAAGAGATTATAGAACTGCATTGCGATAAAGTGTATCGTGTGTTTATGATCGGATTTCTTCCTGGTTTTGCTTACCTGGGAAAAGTTGACAGCCGTATTGCAGTATCAAGAAAAGAAAATCCTTCCCCGTTTGTCCGCAGTGGAAGTGTAGGTATAGCAGGTGAACAAACGGGTATTTACCCACTTGATTCACCGGGCGGATGGAATATAATTGGCCGAACACCACGAAAGATGTTTGATGCACATGAAAAAAAACCTGTCCTCCTGAACCCCGGTGACAGTGTACAATTTGTAAGGGTTGAACTGGAGGAATTTCAACAACTCACCCATGAATCATCCAAAGAGAAATAATGAGTCTTCGGATCACCAGGGGCGGAATGTTAGATACCATACAGGACCTGGGACGGTATGGTTTTCAATTCCAGGGAATCAATCCGGGTGGAGCGATGGATGTGGTTGCAGCACAATTGGCAAACATCATTGCAGGTAACACCCTTAATGAGGCCGTTATTGAAATGCATTTTCCTGCAAGCACCTTTTTATTTGAAGAGGATGTATTAATTGCTTTGAGCGGAGGTGATTTCGGAGCATGCATTAATGATCAACCTGTTCCTGTTTATGCTCCCATAATTATAAAGAAATATTCGACCCTTCATTTTAAAAAACCGATGGATGGTGCACGATGTTATCTTGCAGTTCATGGCGGTTTCAAAATTCCGGTATGGCTCAATAGCTACAGCACTCACCTTAAGGTAGTAGCTGGTGGAATGCAGGGAAGGTGTTTGCGCACCAATGATCAATTGGTCTTTCAACGAAAGGAAGATTATAGCGAGCTACTAAAAAATAACGACTACCGAATTCTTCCCTGGAAAGCGGACCACGCCCTGTTTTATTCGAAGAAAAATTGCATTCGTATTTCTGAAGGTACCTCCTATCAACAATTAGCTCCTTCTTCAAAATCACTACTTGTAAACCATACCTTTTTTATAACCCATCAAAGCGACAGGATGGGATACCGCATGAAGGGTGAACCGTTGGAGCTGCAACATCATGAAGAACTGATTTCCTCAGTAGTTGTCAACGGAACCATCCAGTTGTTACCGGATGGACAGCTGATCATACTAATGGCAGATCACCAGACAACAGGTGGCTATCCAGTACTCGCACACGTGATTTCTGCAGATCTGCCAATACTTGCGCAATTGAATAGTAACCACCAGGTTCAGTTTCAAATGATCGGTCATGTAGTAGCCGAACAACTGTTGTTGGAACAACACCATTATTTACAACGAATACAAGACGCCTGTACATTGCGATGGTTGGCATTTTTCCAGGAATTAAATCCTTTCTGATTTTTTCACTATAACTTCCATAAATTACTTTTCTGCAACATTCAAAACATGAACGTCGATCTTAATTGCGATATGGGAGAAGGCATGAAGAATGATAAACAGTTAATGCCCTTGATCAGCAGTACCAACATTGCCTGCGGTTACCATGCCGGTGATGAAGATACCATGAAGATGACTGTTGAAAGTGCATTGCAACACCATGTAGCTATTGGTGCGCATCCTGGCTTTGCTGACAAAGAATTTTTTGGAAGAAGAGAATTAAATCAGGGTTCCACTGAAATTTATGACCTGGTAATTTCTCAAATTAATACGCTGAAAAAAATCACTACTGCATTTCACACTTCATTGCATCATGTAAAACCACATGGTGCTTTGTATAACTTAGCAGCAAGAGAAGCTCCGGTTGCCCGCATGATTGCACGTGCGGTTTATGATCTTGATCCACAATTGATTCTGTATGGATTGAGCGGCAGCTACCTGGTGCGTGAAGCAGCAGCGTTTGGCCTTCATACTGCCAGTGAAGTGTTTGCTGACAGAACTTACCAGGATAATGGCCAGCTGACTCCCCGCAGTGAATCCAATGCGGTGATTGATTCTGAAGAAAAATCTATTGCGCAGGTTTTACAAATGATACAGGAAAAAACGGTGACAAGCATACACTCCATCCGTGTTCCGATTGTTGCACAAACGATCTGTATTCACGGTGATGGTAAACGTGCAGTAACTTTTGCAAAAAATATTGTTGAAGCACTCAAACAACAACAGGTTGAAATCAAAACCATCTAAAAGGTCTTCTGCAATTATGGGAGCGGCCTTCCTGATGGCTACTTCTGCCATTGGTCCCGGCTTTCTTACGCAAACAACTGTTTTCACAGAACAACTTGCAGCAAGTTTTGGATTTGTGATTCTCACTTCCATATTGATTGACATAGGTGCACAATTAAATACCTGGCGGATTTTGGCAGTTAGTGAAATGCATGCACAAGACCTCGTGAACAAATTATTGCCGGGGCTTGGTTACTTCCTTGCGTTGCTGATTGCATTGGGTGGCCTGGCATTTAATATCGGAAATATTGCTGGCTGTGGTCTTGGATTAAATGTGTTGACCGGAATCACCAGTACCGAAGGAGCTATCATCAGTTGCTTTATTGCATTGCTTATTTTTTGGATGAAGGAGGCAGGGAAAGCAATGGATGCTTTCGCAAAAATCCTTGGGCTGGTAATGATAGCGCTTACTTTATACGTTGCAGT
>JBDSEW010000087.1:0-5048 GCA_039919825.1 Chitinophagales bacterium
AGAAGAAGGCGTGAATTTTGAACACTCGAAAAAAATAAGCCCGGTCTACCTTGATAAAAAGCAGCAGGTTACTAGTATGCATCATTGCCGCATTCATTTTTGCAATGCCCGTTTTGCGGGCACAGCAAACAAATGTGTATTCAGATCCTGCTTTGAATTATAAAAGTGGGATAGAGCTATTTCAGCAGGAAAAATATGGTGCGGCGCAGGAGAAATTCAGGCAGGCTATTGCGTATTTTAAAGTTCCGGGGGAAGCAAAAAATCACCTCCTCCTGTTAGAAGCATTATTTTCTGATGCCCGTTGCAGCAAACTGCTGGATCGTCCTGACGCAGAAAAATTGTTTCTGGACATTGTAAACAACTACGAAGAGAATGCAACCACGCGCCTGGTTTATTTTCACCTGGGAGATCTTTATTTTGATCAGAAGAAATACGATAAGTCAATCAGCTGGTACAAAAAAGTGGATCCTGCTGACCTCACTTCATTTGAGAAGACTGAATATAGTTTTCAATTCGGATTCAGTTATTTCTACAAAAAAGAATTTGAAAAAGCGAAACCCTACTTTAATGAAGTAAGGAATCTGAAGGGTGAATATTATTATCCGGCGAATTATTATTATGGCTACATATCTTACAAGCAGGGTAGTTATAAAGAGGCGCTCTCTTCTTTTCAGGAAATAGAGAAGTCCGAGTTGTACAAGTCCATCGTACCCTATTACATTGCAAATATTTATTACCAGGAGAAGAAGTATGATGAGGTGATAAATTATGCAAAAGGCTTTACCAGCGGTGATAAACTGCAGTACGGGCTGGAGATGCAGCAATTGACCGGGAAATCTTATTTCGAAAAAGGACAGTATGAAAAGGCAATGCCCTATTTCACTGCCTACATGAGCGGCACGCCTAAGTTGAATAAATCAGACATTTATCAGATAGGATACTGCCAGTACATAACAAAAAATTATTCGGCTGCTCTCAATAGCTTTAAAGAACTCAATGTCCTGAATGATTCAATGGGTCAGAATGCTTTGTATCTGCTCGCTGATTGTTATCTAAAAACACAGGAGAAGGACAATGCCCGGTTAGCTTTTGAGCAAGCCTCAAAAATGAATTTTGATCTGTTTATCAGGGAAAATGCTTCTTACCAATATGCAAAACTTTCCTATGAGCTCAACTATCATGACGTAGCTGTGCTCGCATTACAGGATTTTATTGCTGCTTATCCCCGTTCAGGATTTACACCGGAAGCAAAAGAATATCTTTCACTGGAATTTTTAGCAACACAGAATTACAAGGATGCACTCGAGGTGCTGCGTTCGATGGATGCAAAAAATCCAGTGACCAGAAAAGCATATCAGAAAGTTGCTTATTCCCGCGGAACGGAATTGTACAATGCTGGAGAAAAAGAGCAGGCGATTGCTGCATTCGATGAATCATTAAAAAATCCGGTAGATGGCAGTTTACAGGCCGCTGCTTATTTCTGGAAAGCACAATCCTATTATAACCTCCAGAAATACCCGGAAGCCATTAGCGGTTTCGCTCAATTTACCGATTTGGCGAAACTCAGCAAAAACCTTCCGGTCAACGTTTCAGAATTGATGGCAGACTATACACTTGGGTATTGTTATCTGAAGCAGGAATCATATTCCACGGCCTCGGGTTATTTTCAACGGGCAATAAAATCAACTGCTTCATCAAATGAGGTAACACAAAAGAAAATATATGCAGATGCAACCTTAAGAAACGGCGATTGCGGATTTGTTTTAAAGAATTACAGTGTTGCAATTGGCAATTACGAAACAGTTGCTTCACAAAAATTGACGGGTGCTGATTATGCATTGTATCAAAAAGCCATTATACTTGGGTTACAGAATAAAACTACAGAGAAACTTGCAACACTTAAAAACATCATCACTGAGTATCCGGCCAGCATTTACATGGATGATGCTTTATATGAATTGGGAATAACCGATTTATCCATTCCCGCCTACCAGGACGCTGCAGCAATGTTTGGCCAGATCATCGAAAAGTATCCCAATAGCAATTATGTGAGAAAGGCGCATTTGAAAATGGGACTTATTTATTTCAACCTGAATAAAGATGACCAGGCATTGGAGGAATACAAATGGGTATTGAACAAATATCCTAAATCACCTGAAGGGGCAGAAGCGCTGAATGGAGTGAAGGAAATATTTACAGAACAGGGAAACGCGCAGGGCTATCTTGATTTTGTAAAGGGCATCTCAAATATAAATATTACCGATGCTGTAAAGGATTCTGTTATGTACCAGGCAGCGGAAAATAAATATTCAAAAAATGATTGCAGCGGCGCCATCAAAGAATTTTCAAATTATCTGAATGCATATCCATCAGGTGCCTTTGCTTTGCATGCTCATTTCTACAGGGCAGAATGCCGTTTCAGGCAAAATGAATTTGAAGCTGCATTAAATGATTATGCATATGTAACTGATCAGCCCCAATCGCGCTTTACCGAAAAATCTTTGCTCAACGCAGCACGTATCAGCTATACACAGATGAAGGATTATAACAGCGCATACAATTATTACAAAGGGCTGCGGGAAAATGCCGAGTTCAAAGCCAATAGCCTTGAAGCTGCTAAAGGCATGATGTATAGTGCGTACTACCTGACTCGCTATAATGATGTTGCTGCCGCCGCGCAACTGGTACTGAATGGTGAAAATGCAAAGTCTTCCGATATGCTCGAAGCGCATTATTACCTCGCGAAAGTGTACGATGCGCAAAAAGATCTCACAAAAGCATTCGCGGAATTTTCAATTGTTGCAAAAGACAAGTCTGCGATTGGCGCAGAAGCAAGTTACCGGATGGCTGAGATATACTTCCGGCAAAATAATATGAAGGCTGCAGAAGAACAATGTTATGCAATGGTGAAACAAAAGCCCGGCTATGACTACTGGATCGCAAAATCGTATTTATTGATTGCTGATATTTTTGAAGCAGCGGGAGATTACTTCCAGGCAAAGTCAACTTTACAAAGTGTGATAGATAACTATAAAGGGGCCGATGAAATAGTTGCGGATGCAAAATTAAAATTGAAACAAGTGCAGGAGAAAGAAGCAGGGCAATCAAAATTAAAACCGGAAAATGTGGATGATGATATGGAGCTCGACTCAATTCCGGGAGCAAACATCAGGTAATCACCAATCAGAAAAAGTGAGAAAACAAACCATCCCATCCTTTTTGAAAAGCCTTCCGTGTTGCATGCTTGACAATACATTGCAGTCCGGGAAACTGTTGAAGCTTTTCTTTTGCTTTATATCAATGTCCCTTCCATTTAAAGAATCTTTTTCCCAGGGTAATATCGCAACGGAACAAGTTGATATTGTAAAAGCCTATCAACCGCTGCTGGCAGATGCAGAACGGATCGATTTCCCTGCTGAGCCAGCCACGGGAGATACCTCGATGCCTTCTCTTGAATACGATGTCAAATCTCACTTGATAGAAGTTCCTTTTGTTCCTGCAGAAATTCGCGCAGTGTCACTTCCGAATCCGCAACCGGAATCACTACAGAACAACATCTTAAAAGCGGGATTTGGAATGCAGCTCACACCCCTGCTCGATCTCCACCTGCACAATGGCAATTCGGATAAATACAGTTATGGATTAAATCTTGACCATCTTTCTTCGAATGGAAGCAAGATTGACTACCAGGATTTCAGCCACTCCGGAATTGGCCTCTTTGGAAATGCTTATGTTGGCAGTTCGGTGCTTTCCGCAACAGTTGGCTATGAACACAGGAAAAATTATAATTACGCGCAACAACCGTCTGATACCAGCAACAATGGAAAAAAATCGTTGAAGCGTACCTACAATTTCCTGCCTGTTGAAATAGGATTTCAGAATTCAAAGAATACAAAAGACAATTTTAATTACCGGTTTAATTTCAGGTACCATCATTTCGACGGGATGCCCAACATTTCATTTTTGTTTCCTGAGAAAGAAGACTATTTCAATTTTAATTTTTTGCTGCAAAAGCAAATTAAAAAAATTCATGCTGCAAATCTTGAATTCACCTATCAAAATCTAGAGAATAAATTGGTAGGAATTTATGATACTGCACAATCTGTTTTGTCTGTTGTTCCCTACTACCGGCTGCAATGGGAAAACCTGGTGGTTAGGGCAGGTGTAAACGTGAATGTATTTAACAAAGAAGTCAGTCTCTTTCCGCGGATTCACGGCGAATACAAGTTGATTGGAGAGTACCTGATTCCATATGTTGGTTGGGAGGGAGGCTTTCAACCTGTTACCATGCAGGAACTTACCACCGTCAACCCTTACCTTGGAAATATAAATACCACCTTTTCTAAAGTGAATGATATTTATCTTGGAATGAAAGGCAGCTATGGTAACCGCATCTCCTATAATATAAGAGGCGGCTTTAAAACGCAAACCAACTTGCCAATCTATTTGCCTGACCAGTTAAATCCTGCCTATTACAACGTACAATATTATTATGATGTAAATATTATCAATGTACACGCTGAAATAGCTTATCGCCAGTCGGAACGGGTCAACCTGATACTTTCAGGCGAAACCAATTCTTATGATATGGATTTTGATGACCAGCCTTTGGGAATTCCCAAATCAAAGATTGACCTTACAATGAATTATAATATTCAAAATAAAATAATTGCAGAGGTCAACCTGTTTGCAAACAGTGGTGCGTACACTATTCTTCCGGGTGATACTATAGAATCTCAATTAGAGGGAAGAGCAGATGCAAATTTTTCGCTTACCTATGATTACAAGAAAAACATAGCCTTCTGGGTATCGCTCAACAATATTTTTGGCGCAAAGAACACACCCTGGTTTAATTATCCGACTTATGGTTTCCAGGCTATGGCAGGAGTGAAGCTGAAATTCTAATTGAGCGCTGTTTCGCTGATACTCGAAATGGTTTGGCCATAAATTCCATACAAATACCTCGTAACCTCAAACAGTTGCTTATCTGAGATTTTTTCGATTTCCTGCAGTTGCTTTTTTGATTCAAGAATGGATTCCCTGCTTTT
>JBDSEW010000103.1:0-11687 GCA_039919825.1 Chitinophagales bacterium
GATACAGCGCGATGAAGATGATCCAGTGTTTCTCCTGCATTCCATTTTCCTTCTTTTGAATAATTAAATGCAGGTTCATCCAATGATAGTATGCGATCGATAAATAACTGGTGATTAAAGTTGAGCTTGCTGATGATGGTTTCTTTTGTCATGGTAAAGGAGAATAAAATTTATAGCTCTTTGAGGCAACTAATATAAAATTTATGGCTATTAAATAAACGAAATGCTTCTACAAAAAAACCTACTTTAGAAGTTGCTTAAAAAAAAATTCAAAAATTCAGCTAAACCACAAAGGTCTGTTTTGAAATGATCTTGAAATTCTTCTATACCTCCGAAACCCCCGCAAGGCTTCGACAACTTCTCATGAGTTTGTCGAAGGAGGCTCATGGTGACCAGCGCCCGGAGGTCATGCGGAGCACTTCGACAAGCTTAGTACAATCTTTGTCGAAACATTTGGCAACTAATTTTTTTAAATAATTCAAAATAGCTTCTGAGAATAATGGAAACTTCCGTAACCAAAATGCTTCCGCTCATCAGTGCTGTAGATTTAAGTAAGCAAATGAGTTCTTCCGACATTATTATAATTGATGCGCGAAGCGGTACAGATGCCTATGAACGATTTTCGACCGGACACATCCCTGGTGCTGTACACATTGATCTTGACAAAGACCTCACTCAAAAACCAACTGATGCAGCAAATGGTGGACGTCATCCGCTGCCTGATATCCGGAATTTCGGATCGCTACTGGGCAAGCTGGGCATTCATCCTGATTCGCAGGTAGTGGTATATGATGATAAAAGCGGTGCGAATGCAGCCGCACGTTTCTGGTGGATGTTAAAAGCAACCGGCCATCAAAAGATACAAGTGCTGGACGGAGGATTGCAAGCCGCAGCAACAGTGGGAATTCCCATTACTTCCGAAATTATTGTTCCGCACAAGGTTGCAGATTATCCTGTTGACAACTGGAAACTGCCAACTGTTTCATTAGAAGAAGTAGTGAAGGCAAGTGTGGACCGTAACTCAATTATTATTGATGTTCGCGAAGCTTACAGGTATCTTGGAGAAAGTGAACCCATTGATCTTGTTGCAGGCCATATACCTAACGCAATAAATATCCCTTACCTCAAAAATCTTTCACCAGATGGTAGTTATCTTCCTGCCGAAGAATTGGTGGCACTTTATAAAGCTGCTCTTGTTGATAGAAATCCGGGCGAGGTGATTGTTCACTGTGGTTCGGGTGTAACAGGATGTCATACATTATTGGCGTTGGAACAGGCAGGTATACCAGGAGCTAACCTGTATGTGGGCTCATGGAGTGAATGGTCGCGGAACAATCTGCCCATAGCACTCGGTACCTGAATTATGAAAGTTATCACCTATTTAAAAGTTACAATTTTAAGACAAATAAGATGCAACCATCCAGTCATTTATTAAATATTAGGAATACTTTTATAATCTTATTAAAAAAAGTATATCGTGAAAAAAAATCTATCTATCCTTTTTATGCTGCTTTCCATTTCCACTGTAAAAGGCCAGTGGCTAACCTACACTTCTCAAAATACACAGGGACTTATTGGCACGATAGTATCCTCCATTACTGCAGACAATAGCAATGATCTTTGGTTTGCCACCGATGAGGGTGTAGTAAAACATGATGTTCAAAATAACCTGTGGCCCCGTTATTCCATCTACAATGGATTGGCAGATAATTATGTCTATAAAGTTTTTAAAACAAATAACAATGTGATTTGGGCTGCAACCAATAACGGTGTAAGCAAATTCAACCCCTTGAATAATAACTGGACTTCCTATACTACCACCGATGGCCTTGCTGGAAATCTTGTGAGAGGAATTGAAGAGGATAATAATTCAAACCTGTGGTTTGCTACCTACGGATCAGGTGTCAGTAAATACAATGGCAGTTCATGGATTACCTATGATACGGATAACGGGTTGACCAGTAATCTTGTCAACTGCGTTTTTGCGGATGCAGCAAATCACCTATGGTTCGGAACAGCAGCAGGTGTCTCTGAATATTATGCAAATAACTGGACCACCTATACCATTGCCAACGGTCTTCCTTCCAATAGCATTACAGATATTACACAGGATGCTGATGGCAATTTATGGTTTGCAACTAATTCCGGAGTGGTACGGTATAATGGATCAACCTGGGAAGTATTCAATACTTCAAATGGCATTTCCGATAACCTCGTGTATGATATACATTTTGATAACCAGGGGAAAATCTGGCTGGCTACCAATAACGGTGTGAGTGTTTACAATGGAACTGACTGGACCATTTACAATACCGATGATGGAATAGCCAACTCAAAAGTATTTAGTGTTTTTCAGGATAGTGACCAGGCCTTATGGTTTGGACTTTCCTTAAACGGAGTAGCTGTATTTGATGGTACTACATTCACCAATATCTTTCAAACAGATGGATTGATTACTAATTACATAAATGATATCTGTGAGGATAATGATGGGAATTTGTGGTTTGCAATGTCTTACCAGGGAGTAACCAGGTTTGATGGTACTCAATGGAAGAATTACAATTCTTACAATTCAGGACTTCCAGGGAGTAATGTTGATTGTATAGCCAGGGATAGCGTAGGCAATCTTTGGTTTGGTGCATATAGTGCAGCCATTAAGTTTGATGGCACCACATGGACTACCTATACCAGCACAGATGGATTTCTTGGAAGTGTCAATTGCATTTTTAATGACTCACAGAATAATCTGTGGTTTGGAACTGGTACAGGCGTTTGCAAATACAATGGAACTTCCTTCACAAAATATACTACCGCCAATGGCTTAGCCAATGATTATTGCAATACCATCAGTGAAGATGCAGCAGGAAATATCTGGTGTGGCAGTTACTATGACATAAGTATTTTCAACGGTAATTCCTGGATGATCAACCAACCGTTTGCCAACGGGGAATACGCTTATTTCTATGAGATTTACGCAGATTACGACGGTGTGATATGGCTGGCCTCTACAAAAGGAATATTAAAACAAGGTCCGAACAATACCTGGATTCAATATATGGAAGCAGGCTACAACATCTATTCACTGAACCAGGATGATTTTGGCAGGCTTTGGTCAGGTAGTTACGGTAACATCACCATAAAAAACGGAGATGACTGGGGCACCTATTATAATTTAGGTGGTGTTGTTCCATACTCACCCGTTAGAATTTACCGCGATTCAAAAGGTTATATGTGGATTGCTCACGGCAATGGTGTAACAAAGGGAAATCCGGAATTGGCTACTTATGTCAGCAATGCCGAACAGCAGAAAAATGCTCCAACCATTTATCCAAATCCATTTTTTGCAGTTACCACAGTTGAATTCCAGCTTGAAAAGACGGCTGAAGTTGAAGTGGAATTCTGCGACATGAAAGGGTGTATGATCCTTCAATTACCTGCCCGTCAATTCACTGCAGGTAAGAATAGTATCTCCCTCGATGGTTCAAAGTGGCCCGATGGCTTATATTATGGAACATTGAAGTTGGATGGAAAGAGAACCGGCATTTTAAAAATGATTAAATCCAACTGATTTTTTTTTACCCAAAATTCTTTGCGTATGAAACCTATTTTCTACTCCTTATTGATCACGCTGATCACTTCTCAACTTTTTGCACAGGAATATCTCCGTATTGGCGACGTTCAGAATTCATGGTCTACCTACGATGGCTCTATTGAAAATGCCAAGATGCTCGTAACTCCTAAAGGATTGTATGCCGAATGCCAGGTATACCTGGATTTTTCTGTTAAGTGCACTCCGTTTACCAACCCATCAGACAGCCTTGAAGTACAAATGGGTTTCCGGCTGCCTGTTGATGCTGAAGTAATTGATCTCTGGCTTTGGATAAATGGGGTACCGGTAAGGGCTGAAGTATATGACCGGTGGACAGCATCGCAGATCTACGAAAGTTATGTTGACAGAAGAACCGACCCTGCATTACTTGTAAAACAATCAGACACAGATTATGAATTGCATGTTTTTCCAATGATGGTAAATATGCCCAGGAAAATTAAAATGACCTTTCTGCTTCCGCTAAATAAACTCACCGGTGACCAGGCGCAGGTAACACTTCCTTTAAATATTTTTAAACTTTCTTCCTGCCCTATCGAAAATATACAGATGGCTGTGAAAGCCGGGCAAGGCCTTGATCATCCTTCCTTTCTTGAATCGTCACAACAGGTTTTTCAATGGATAACAGATCCGGTATTCGGAACCTGTTATTCCACCGATTGGACTGATTTATCTCAACTGACTTCGCTCACCCTTTTGCTTACAGATACTGATACAACCAATTATTTTGCAGGATTCCATGCTGCTAACTCACTGAATGAAGGCGAGTATGAGCTCGAACTCGACCTGGCCGATATCCTGGGATTACAGGCCAGCAAGAAGTCTCTTTTCCTGGTAGATTTTATTGATCAAAATTCATCACTGAGCCGAACCCATGTGATCAATACACTCAAAAATTATATTTCCACCTGGTTCAGTGCGGGTGACTCTGTTAATTTTATGTTTTCAGGATTCTTTACAGAGACATTCAGCAGCAACTGGGTTTCTGCAGACTCTGCTTCCCTTGCACAGATCTTCAATACCATTGATACTACTTATATTTCCAATGCTTCCAATCTCCCGTTATTATTGATTGATGGAATGAACTTTATTCAATCTCATGAAAATAAAGGGAACATTGTCCTGATTGCAAGCTCTGACGAGTTTATTTATGTAGACGAATCAAATGAACTCTTTGAGGATGTCATCAATTTCATGGGACCTCAGAAAATCCCTATCAACACTATCAATCTTGACGATATGAGCTGGCTTAATTATTATGGAAATAACCTGTACTACCGGGGAAATGAATACCTATACAGCAATCTTTCAACTTATTCCGGTGGAGAATTTCAGACCATACTTTCTTATAATTACCTTGACTACTATTACTGGTATTACGAGAGTATCTACACTTCCTATGAGACTATGCTCGGATCTCTTTTCCCCAAGCTTACTGATTATTTTACGGCGCTGGATGTTTATACGACGCTTTCATCAGGGTTCACTTATTCAAACTATGATCTGGGCGCGCAGAGTGGATTTGTTTATTTCGGTTCACCTTTCCGGAAAACAGGAAAATTTTATGGCACCTTTCCGATGGAGATCTCCATCTCTGCTGTTACTTCCGGTGGTCAATTTTATAATTCACAACTCAGTCTCGATGCTTCCGAATTGTATGCGCTTGATTCAACCACTCAAAATGTTTGGGCAGCTCAGTATATCAGGAGCATGCTGGGGTATACACAAAGCAGCAGTGTTGTTTCAGAGATTATTCAGGCAAGCAAAAATGAAAGAGTTTTGTGTAAGTACACCGCTTTCCTGGCGCTGGAACCCAACACAACCACAGTCGATACTGTATTTATTCCAATAACAGTTGGTTCGGGTGGAGGAGGTACCGGAGTTGAAGAAACAGTGAGCACCGTTGTAAATCACGTTACCTGCTATCCCAATCCTGCAACTACGGTAGTGATGTTTGATTTTAATGTGGATGAAGCCTCTGAAGTGGACATTGTTGTTTATAATTTATACGGAGAAAGAGTTGCCACCATTCTGAATGATCAATCGGTATTGGGTCACCAGTCAATTCATTACAACGTAAGTGATCTGGCAAGTGGAATTTATTTTTACCGGGTTACGGTAAATGGCAAATTAACTTCTACAGGAAAAATGATTGTTGCCAAATGATGAAGCTGTATTAGCTTATAGCTATTCCTCATAAATTACGATCCCGCATGCAGTTGCTTAACTCATGCGGGATTTTTTATCCAGCAAGTTTCAGGCTGAAGGTTCTGATACTACGAATTCATTATCCGGGCTTGATTGCAATTTGAGTTGAGATGATTCTACAATGATCAGCTGCTGAATTGCTAACGCTTATCTTTTATCTCCACGTTAACCCTGTGCCACGCATTATTCATATATCCTTTAAAGTTCCAGATATACTTAGGATCTTCCGGTTGCGTGTTGCATGCTTCATCAAAAGCACGCGCAATAATCTGATGGTGCCCCGGATTTAATTTCAAAGGGGCTTCCCAGAATGTCCAGGCCCATGGACGATTACCCTCCGTGATAGTAGCCGTAATCCAGGATGTCCCACCATTCACTGACACATCCACGCGGGAAATTTTTCTGCCTCCACCACTCATTGCATATCCTTTCAAAAATAGCATATCTCCTTCAGCTACACTCTCATTTTCCGGAGATGTAATCGCACAATTCACTGAAAGCTCACTCAATTGCAAACCCGATTTCCAGTCAACGGTTTCTGCGTTTTCGTAAGAAGGAAATAATTGATAGGCTATTGATTGAAAATAGTTTGACGAAGGCGTTTCCTGTAAAGTGATTCGCGACAGCCATTTTACACTGCGTGCTCCGATATAACCCGGAACGATCATCCGCAAAGGAAATCCATGTGTGGGTTGCAATGGCTTTCCATTCATTTCATAAGCCAGTATCACATCAGCACTCATTGCTTTTTCAACAGGAACAGATCCTCCAAATCCTACATTTTCTCCATGGCGGAAAACATCATCAGCACCCATAAATTCCACATATTGCCCACCTGCTTTAACTCCTGCAGCTTTCAACACATCTCTTAACGGAACGCCACTCCACACCTCGTTGCCAATGGCTCCCGATTGCCAGGGCACTTCTCCGGGAACAGGCGCTACAGCGATCAATTGGTCGCGGCGGTTGCCTGCACATTGAAGGGTAGCCATCACAGTATGTTTCGGAAAATCATTTCGCAACATTTCTAAAGTTAACTCCAGTTCCTTTACAACCATTCCCCTGATTTGCAAGCGAAATGTCGCTGCATCGATTGACGGAATTTCGCCGTGATTGCGTACATAAAATAAATCAGGGGGTGTTATAAAATGCTCGCGCAGTGGTGTTAAAGGAGGTTCGCCATTAAGCGGCGACTTGGTATGAATGATAAATCCGTGATGCTTTTCCATATTTATGAGGCGCAAAGATAAAAGTCTTTGTTAAGTAAGTAAACTATGAGCTGAGCGGGTGTACGACAAATCATTCAGTTTTCTCGAGCAATGGTTGGCGGGACGCCAACCATAGACTGTCATAGGGAAGGTGCTGTCCGTGGTCGGCGTCTCGCCGACCACAAAAACAAAGATTTGTCGTGCACCCAGCTGAGCTATAAACTATGAGCCATAAACTTTTGCAAATCTCAATCTTACAGCAGCGATCCGGGTAACTACCTAAGACTCCCGCTGCCGGTTATCTTTGCCCGTTCAAATGGCCAAGAAAAAATTAATCCGCCTGAGTGAGTTGGAAACTTTCGCCAATGTATATCAGCTAAGTATGGAACTGAAAGGCAAATGGAAGCTGCTTGTTTTTCAAAATTTCGCTCCCATCACACTGGAACTTGCTTGCGGAAAAGGTGAATACACTGTTGCACTCGCCAGGAATTTTCCGGCAAGAAATTTTATTGGTATTGACATCAAAGGTGCACGCATCTGGAGAGGTGCAAAAACTGCCCTGGAAGAAAAAATCTCCAATGCGGCTTTTCTCAGAACCTATATCGACCACATCACCGCATATTTTGAACCGGGTGAGGTGGCAGAGATATGGATTACTTTTCCTGATCCGTACCATGAAAACAGCAAGATGAACAAAAGGCTCACTTCCAGTGTCTTTCTCCGACGCTACATGCAAATTCTTCAACCAGGCGGCATCATTCACCTCAAGACCGATGATCAGTTGTTATATGAATTCAGCCTCGACACTATTGCTAAGGAAAATTGCAGGCTTCTTTTTAATACAGATAATCTCTATGCTTCAGACCTGCCGGATGAAATTCTTTCTGTGAGAACATTTTATGAAAAACAGCATTTGGCAAATGGGAAAACGATTAAGTATATTCGGTTTACTTTCAATGCTGCTCTTCATGAAGAATGAATCATTTTTTCAAAAGGTGTATTCCGTCGCCCGTAAAATTCCACTCGGACGTGTAACAAGTTAGGGTGCTATAGCAGATTACCTGGGCACCGGACTTTCTGCACGAATGGTGGGCTGGGCCATGAACAGTTGCGGAACAAATTCGCCACCGGTTCCTGCTCATCGCGTTGTAAACCGGAATGTGTTGCTCACTGGCAAGCATCATTTTTCAACACCTACGCTGATGGAAGAATTGCTGGAAGCAGAAGGTATTGAAATAGTAGAAGATAAGATCACGAATTTTAGTAAGGTATTCTGGGATCCTGGAAAAGAGTTGAGAAAAAATCGCAGCGATAAGAAACCACCGCATATGAAATAGCAGGAACCATCTCGAACGTAATATATATTCCATCAAAATCGCTTCATTCAAAACTCGCAATGCACTCAAACTATTTGAAGTTTTAGCCTTCAAACATTTGCTTACATTGCGAGTTCCGTCAAATAAATCCCTTTACTTAAACCCATATTTTTCAATTCAAAAAATGGGTTTAAGATATACTCCTACACTGAATTATCTCTTGTGCGCAGTTTTGTTAGATCTCACTTGCTGGCGATGCACATTTGCCTCGTTAGGATTAGCATGGTTCTCCGCTGCTTGGGCATGATGCTGCCGGCGCACATCATGATGCTGTACCTGCTGCGAATGATGAGCCATTCTGCGTTCATGGCGGGCCGCCTTACGTGCCTGTACCTCCGCATGGTGTGCCCTGCGAATTTGTTGCTTACTTAACCCTTGTGCCCGAAATTCCCTGCGTGATGTGTATGCTGTAGGATGATCTGTTGTTATATCCTGCAGACCTGCACTTTGCGCTGAAGTGGTTGCCAAATGATTGTCGACCGATGCAGGTGATTGCGCAAATGCCTGTGAGGTCATAATAATCAATCCTGCTCCTAATAATTTAATTGCGTTTTTCATTGCCTTATTTTTTTGCTGCTATCTTGCCAAATATTGTACCAGCTAATATAAGTCATGCTTTAACAAGAATTAAACGAAACGTTTCTCATATATTTTACCATTGCATTCAGTCCAATACAATTTCAGAATTTATGTAACGTGAAAAATAATATGGCGCTCTTGTTTTCTAAAATTAATTACAAATGTGTGGCATAGCCGGAATTATTTCAAAAAACAGCAATGGCAAACAATGGATGTCACACCTGTTTGCTGCAACCCAGACATTAACTCACCGTGGCCCCGATGCACAAAGATTTTATTCAGATGAAAATATTGCATTGGGACATTGCAGGTTAAGCATAATTGATCTTTCAGATGCCGGTAATCAGCCCATGCAGGATGCATCAAAGCGCTACTGCATTATTTATAACGGAGAAATATTTAACTACCGGGAATTGCGGCAGGAACTGGAAAACAGCCGGGAGCATTTTCATTCACAATCAGATACAGAAGTGATTTTGAAGTTATACAGGTTATATGGTGCTGATCTGTTGCAACGTTTAAATGGATTTTTTGCTTTTGCCATTTATGATGCGCAGGATAAAACCTGCTTCATTGTTCGCGATCGTTTTGGGGTGAAGCCATTGTTTTTTTATGAAGATGAAAACTGCCTCCTCTTCGCTTCTGAAATGAAAGCGTTGTTAAAATTTCCGGTAAGTAAAGAAATGGACAGGGTTTCCATACAGGAATATTTACACCTAAATTATATTCCGGCACCGGATACTATATTTTTTTCCATCAAAAAATTATTGCCCGGCCATGCCCTGTCTTATCAAAACGGTAAAACAACGAACCAGTGCTGGTATACCATTCCTTCCCTGCAATTGCACGATGCATCAAAAAAAGACTATGCAACGAAGCAGCAGGAGTTATTTGAATTGATGGATGATGCTGTAAAGATTCGCCTGGTCAGTGATGTTCCGTTGGGTGCATTTCTTTCCGGCGGAGTGGATTCCGCTATTGTTTGTGGATTGGCTTCAAGGCACACCAGTCACCTGAAGACATTTTCTATTGGATATAAGGAAGATGGCTTCTTCGATGAAACTGCTTTTGCAAGAGCTGTAGCAAAACACTTGAATACAGACCATTCCGTTTTCACTTTAACCCGCAATCAACTCTATGAATCATTATTTGAAGTGCTTGATTATTTCGATGAACCTTTTGGTGATTCGTCAGCACTTCCGGTTTATATGTTGAGTAAATTTACGCGCAAAGAGGTAACAGTTGCGCTTTCAGGAGATGGCGCTGATGAATTGTTTGGTGGTTATCTCAAGCACAATGGTGAATACCGCGCCCGAAATGCAGGATTGGCAGAACTTGCAGTTTCATCATTTCAACCGGTACTGAAGCTGTTTTCTTCATCAAGAAATAGTGCATGGATGAATCGTGTTCGTCAATTACAGCGATTTGCCCAAGGAATGAAATTGAGCGAAAAGGAACGTTATTGGAAGTGGTGTTCTGTTGCTGCTGAAGATGAGGTGAAGGAAATACTTTTAGTAAATAATTTTGCAAATGATTTTTATTCCCGGAAGGAAACACTTACGAGGTTCATTCATCCGGATGGTGATTTGAATGAAGTGCTGATGAATGATATTCACCTGGTGTTACCCGACGATATACTCTTTAAAGTTGATGCCATGTCAATGGCCAACAGTTTGGAAGTCCGCACCCCGTTTCTCGATTACAGGGTGGTTGAGTTCGCCTGCTCCCTTTCTTCACAATATAAAGTGAATGCGCGCTACCGGAAAATGATTGTGCAGGATGCCTTCAGAAAAATGTTGCCAGCAGAATTATATCATCGCCCTAAACGTGGGTTTGAAATTCCATTGCATGGTTTTCTTACCAGTGAATTGAAATCACTGATTGAAGATCAATACTTATCCAGGGACTTCATTCATGCACAAAATATTTTTAACTATGATGCTGTTCATAAGCTGAAGCAAAAATTATTTTCCGGCAATCCGGAAGACAGTGCAGCGCGGGTTTGGGGGTTAATCGTGTTTCAGCATTGGTGGAAGAAGTGGATGTAGTTATCTTTGACGGTTCAAATTGAAAATTGAAAATTGAAAATTGAAAATTGAAAATTGAAAATTGAAGATGCCCAAAATCCTCCGCATCATCAATCGCTTAAACCTTGGGGGCCCTACCTTCAATGCAGCATATCTTTCAAAATTTCTTGCTCCGGAATTTGAAACAATGCTGGTAGCCGGAATGATCGATGAAACAGAAGAGAGTTCTGCATTCATTACAAAAGAGATGGAACTCAAGCCTGTATATATTCCTCAGATGTTCCGGGAAATTAATCCCCTGAAAGATCGCAATGCATACCTGCAGTTAAAAAAATTAATCCGGGAATTCAAGCCGGATATTGTTCATACACATGCAGCAAAAGCAGGAACTTTGGGACGACTGGCAGCCAGGGCCTGCAACGTACCGGTGATCGTACACACTTTCCACGGCCATGTATTTCATTCTTATTTCCCTGCATGGAAAACCAATATGTTTATCCGTATCGAACGATACCTGGCCACCAAAAGCACACGCATCATTGCTATCAGCAACAAACAAAAAGAAGAGCTTGCCAATGAATACAATATCTGCGCGCCGGGAAAGATTGAAGTAATTCCACTCGGATTCAACCTTGAAAAATTTTCAACTGGCCTTCCCGCCAAAAGAAAAAAATTCAGAGAC
>JBDSEW010000125.1:0-3886 GCA_039919825.1 Chitinophagales bacterium
TTAAACTCAAATCTTCTTCAATCTTTTTCTTGTATTCATTAGTGCTTGATATAAAATTATCCATTTGTTTTATTACTTGCTGCGAACTTTCTGTGTTTGCAGAAGTCAATTCATTGATGCTCTTGAGTCTTTCAAGTTGCTCAATTAAATTTTCAAATTCTTCTTGTATTATTATTGATTCTTTCATATTTAGGAAACTTTGTTTAAAAATTGGGTTAAGCGAAAAGTTGTTCTGTTCACTAACAATTCATTTGTTAACGGACTAATAAGTGGCTTTATAACAGGATTTATATCCAATATTTTTTCGTTGAATATTTTTAGCAAGTCTTTTACGCTTTGCCAATTTTCATTTCGCAATAAACTTCTAAACCCTTTTCTATATAGTTCAATTGCTTGACTTACCAAAGGTCTTTCTAGCGCAGATACTAAATTATCACTTTCTTTAGCCTCTAAGGCGAATAGGCTATAAGAAGTTAAAAGGTCAATACTTGCATTATCTTTCGTCATCGTTATTCTTAAATTAGCACAAGCTGGATAATCCGCGCAAAGTAGTCCACTAAATCCGCCGCAAACAAGTCCACCTAATCCGCGACAAACAATACCTCCGAATCCGCGGTAAACAAGGCCACCGAAATTGATTGAAAGCTCTGCTGTTTTGCAGGACATACCTTCACTGATTTAGATTCATAGTTACTAAATCTTTTGAGATAATGTCCAATAAAAACATCGACATGAGCAAGTTAAGACAGGTTATTAAACTCTATTGCCAGCATCAGGGAACCCGCCGCATACGCGATCTGACTGGTGTTTCACGAAGTACGGTCCAGAAGTATATTGCCCGGTTTAAGGAGCTGAAAGCACCTTGGGATGAGCTGTCAAAGCTGCCAGATCGCGAGCTGGATGCTTTGTTTTACCCTAATCCAATAGCTCCTGATCCATCGCAGCAGCAAAAGGAACTATATGCTTTCTTTCCCTATGCTGAAAAGCAGTTGAAGCGACGAGGCATGACATTGCATTTGCTATGGAAGGAATATTCACTCAAGCATGCAGACGGATTCCAAAGAACCGGCTTCTACAAACATTTTAAAATCTGGAAAGGTAAATCACCTCCATCCTTGCGGATGGTGCATAAAGCAGGCGACAAAATGTTTGTTGATTTTGCCGGTGAGAAACTGCATATAGTCGATGCTGATAGCGGAGAGATCATCGAGGTTGAAGTTTTTGTGGCTATCCTTGGAGCAAGCCAGCTAACCTACGTAGAAGCTGTGGCCAGCCAGGACATGGCTGATTTTATACAGGCCTGTGAAAATGCATTGCACTTCTTTGGCGGATCGCCGGATGCCATAGTGCCGGATAATCTGAAGTCTGCTGTTACTAAAAGCAACCGGTATGAGCCGCATTTAAACAAGAACTTCGAAGCCTTTGCAGATCACTACGGAATGATAGTGCTCCCTGCAAGAGCTTACAAGCCCAAGGACAAATCACTGGCCGAAGGAGCTGTAAAGATTACCTATAACCGCATTTACACCAATCTGTATGAGCAGGAGTTTACATCGCTTACGGGAATAAACGCTGCTATCGGGAAATACCTGGCAACGCATAATCAAACCAGCTTTCAGGGTAGAACCTATTCACGCACAGAACAGTTTGATGAAATGGAAAAACAATTGCTTCAACCCCTGCCACCCTTGCGCTTTGAGATGCGCGACGATGTGGTGGTGACGGTGATGAAAAACGGACATGTATGCCTTCATTGCGATAAACACTATTACAGTGTTCCATTCGAACATATAGGCAGGAAGGTCAAAATATTTTACTCCAAATCGAGGATAGAAATTTACTTCAAATTTGAATTGATTGGTTCTCACCAGCGGATAAAAAGTCCGCACAACTATACTACTGATGCCACGCACATGGCCACTTACCACCTTCATCTGACAGACTGGAATCCGGTGAAGTTTATTGAAGAAGCCAATAAAATACACAGCGATGTAGGTGCATACATCCAGCAGGTAATCCTAAAAAAAACACATCCCGAACAAGCCTACAAATCCTGTCAGGGTATTCTATCCTTTGCCAGGCGCTTGGGTAATGACCGGTTGATACGCGCTTGTCAGCGGGCGCACATTAGCGGCCTGTACAATTACAGGATCATTGAAAGCATCCTGGTGCGCAACCTCGACCATTATGATATTGAAGAGGATACCCACAAAATGCCGATACATGATAACATCCGCGGCGAACAATACTATCAGTAAAAAATGATCACTCATCTAAAACCGAAAAACCATGAACGAACAAACAGTTACCAGAATGAAGGAAATGAAATTTTACGGCATGCTCAGGGCCTTTGAGACCAGCCTTGAATCCGGCAGGTTAACTAATCTGACATCTGATGAAATGGTGGCGCATCTCATTGATGAAGAATGGGATGATCGTTCCAATCGCAAGATCCAACGGAGCATGAAAAATGCAAAGTTCCGCTACAAAGCGTCAGTAGAGCAGATGGATTTTAATACCCGCCGTAACATGGACAAGAACGAAGTGATGCGGTTAGCTGAATGTGCTTTTATAGACAAAAAGGAGAACGTACTCATTACCGGAAGCACCGGTATTGGAAAGAGTTACCTGGCATCGGCACTCGGCCAGGAGGCCTGTTCAATGGGCTACCGGGTTATTTATGCCAGTACAACCAAATTGTTTTCTAAACTGAAAATGGCCAAGGCTGAGGGATCATTTATCGCAGAAGTTGCCAGGATTGAACGACAGCAATTACTTATTCTTGATGACTTTGGCATACAACCCCTTGATGCGCAAAGCCGTGCCATACTGATGGAAATAATAGAGGACCGGCATGGGAAAGGCTCAACAATAATCACCTCTCAGGTTCCAGTGGCCATGTGGCATGATGTGATCGGTGAAAAAACAATTGCAGATGCCATTTTAGACAGATTGATCCACAATGCACACAGATTGGATTTAACCGGAGAGTCACTAAGAAAAAAACTTTTGAAAAAACCTGAATAACACCCCGGTCTCCTAATTTAAATTGAATAATTTTGTAATCACTTGAAACAGCAGCAATCTCAATCATTCGGCCACTTAACTTTGACGGTATTGTTTGTCGCGGATTAGGTGGACTTGTTTACGCGGATTTTCCAGCGCGTGCCATTTTACGTTTAATTGATCGCGAATTGTATTTTGAAGATGAAGAGATATGTTCTGAAGAAGAGGAAAAACAATTATATTATCAGGAAAGCTTATTAAATCATTTCGAATTGCAACCTAATCCTGCTGACAGGTTTACTTTAGTAGTAATTGATCAGAATTTTACTATGCCTTCGGAATTAGTATTACTTGATCTTTCTGGTAGTGAATTAAACAGATTTAAAACCAATGGATTTAATCCCCTAATAATCTCATGTAATGGGTTTTCTGCAGGCCTTTATTTATGCCGCTTATTCTATATTGATGGCTCATTCGAAACTTTGAAACTGAATATTGTACGATGAAAAAGTATTGTCTGTTAATATGGGTTATTCTATCTACTGGTTTTGTTTATGCCCAAAACCGTGACAATATTTGGATGTTAGCTTACTATGCTGGTCCAGCTCCATATTTTAGTTGCGGAATTAATTTTAACAGTGGCGTGGCTGACACTTTTACGGTTGAAGAAAAAAAAATGCTGATGTACTTTACGAATGCTTCTATATGCGATACATTGGGACAACTACTATTTTACACAAATGGTCTCTATATAGCCAACCGTAATCATGACACTCTTTTTAATTCGCATCTGTTTAATGATGGTGCCTTGACTGATTTTTATGTTCCTGAGGGAATGGGGATTCCACAAGGTGCTATTATTCTACCAAGACCTGAGCAT
>JBDSEW010000155.1:0-14476 GCA_039919825.1 Chitinophagales bacterium
GGTTTGTTGATGTGTTGGCTTTGGATGCAAATTGTACTTATTCCAGCGGAGTGCACAAAAATAGAAATGTTTTTTTTGACTTATTTTGGAGACACAAATTGTATTTTTCTCGCAGATTTTGCGGATAGAGCAGATAAAAAGATCTGCTGAATCTGCATGATCTGCGAGCAATATTATTGCTTATAAGTTTAAGGATCTACTGAAGGTGAAACAGTTTTTTCTCGCGGATTTTTGCGGATTGAGCAGATAAAAAATATCTGCTGAATCTGCATGATCTGCGAGCGATATTTTTAGCGGGCAGGCTTTAGAGGTTTTCCCAAAAGGAAAAAGTTTTTCTCGCGGATTTTGCGGATGGAACAGATAAAAAAGGATCTGCTGAATTTGTAAAATCTGCGAGCGATATTTTTAGTGTGGCAGGCCGCTAAAAATATGCTATCTTCGAAAGCATATTTTTATGAGTTTATATTTAATGCCATGCATGAAAATGAAATCAGCTATCTCATCCGGGGAGCAATATTCAAAGTTTATAATGAACTGGGCCCGGGATTATTTGAATCAGTATATGAGAAGGCAATTGCGTATCAATTGATGCGAGATGGTTGTGAAGTTGAAGTTCAGGTGCCTGTACCTGTTCATTATGATGGCGTAGAACTTCAGGACATAGGATTTCGCATGGACCTTAAGGTGAACAAGAAGGTACTGGTTGAAATTAAGTCAGTTGAAAAGTTGCAGGAGGTCCATTATAAACAGGTTACGACGTATTTAAGACTATCAGGTTTGAAATTAGGCATCCTGGTAAACTTTACCTCTTCCTTTATTAATAAGGATATCTACCGTATCGTAAACAAGCTGGACTAGGTTTTCTCTCAGGTTATTGCAATCAGGCTTCTTCCTGCAACAACCATGAAACCTGCAGACAACGCTTACTTTTTTTCTTTTTTATTAATGATATTCCGGATGATGGTTGCACTTTCATAATCTTCCAGCTTTAAGGCATTGCTGAGCATGGAGTATAATTCTACCAGTGTATTTTGGGCGAGATCACCACCTTTCAACTGAAATACTTTTTCACTGGTTGCATTTTCAACTGCTATTTCGGAGAGCAATGCTTCACTGATCCTGATAGGGCATTGTTGCCGTATTGCCAGTGCAATGGCATCAGATGTGCGGCTGTCTACTTCAATTACTTTCTGTTGCTGATCTTTTATCACTATAAGGGCTGTATACATATCGTTTTGTTTGCCGGTGATTTCTATAAAGTCGAGTGAAGCTTTCAGCAAATAAATAGTGTTCAGCATTAAATCATGCGTGATAGGGCGCAATGGATGAATTTGTTCCAGTGCGACCGCAATTGATTGTGCTTCCGGAAGGCCGATGATGATCGGTATTCTACGAATGCCATTGATTTCCTGCAATACCATTACAAAGTTCCCGGGAGCGGTAGCGCTTGCATTTAAAGCAATTACATTTAGTTCGATCTCACCCATTTAGTTTCATGTCTTGCTGGATGAAATAACAAAGTTCTTCGATGTCATTGAAAGGAGCAACTACCTGTTCTTTATAAAGCAGCTTATAAAGCTGATCATTCTCCCATTCTATTTTGTAGTCTTTCTCCAGGTTAATAAATTTTTCTGTTTCACTCAACACAGCGATATTATAATGCTGCAATGCGAAACGTAGAAATTCGCGGTAGTTAATTTCATCTTCCATGCACACAGATTAAAACCAGTTCTCCATCATGATTCTTGTTCCCATTACAAGGCAGAGGACACAGGAAAAAACCACCAGCCCGCTTTGTATCTTACCAAAGGTTTGTAATTTTTTTGAGAATGGTAAACCAAGCATTCCGGCTGCTACCAGCATTCCGGCAATACAGCCAATGCTGAATACCACCAGAAATAAAATGCTGCTGGTTACAGTATGCATGGCTGCCATGGCAGCTGCAATTAAAACGCCACTTCCGGCAAGTCCGTGAATGATACCCACGCCATAGGAAACTTTATGCAGGTGCTTATGAGCGGGTTCGTCATGCGTATGAAGGTGAGCATGTTGATGCCCTTCATGGACGTGAATGTGTATGTGGGGAACCTGTTTAAAAAATTGCCAGAGCCTGAAGATTCCAAGCATAATAATCATGATGCCTACTGCTCCTTCCATTATTCGAAAATAATTTTCAGGAATTCCCCATCGCAACGATATCATGGCAATGCCAATTACGAGGATCGAAGAACTGTGTCCAAGTCCCCAGAAGGCGCCATCTTTCATGGCTAAAAAAGCTGAATTTCTTTTGGTAACAATGTTGCTTACAGCCATTAAATGATCCGTTTCAAATGCATGGCGGAAACCGACAGACACTGCTAAGAGATATGGAAGTATTTCAAGCCACATAGGTCAGGTTTGGTAAAATGCGATCCGGTGATTGCCAGTATCTGCTACTGCCAGTCGATTGTTTGAAATGCTTACAGAAAATGGCCAGTACAACCGCTCACTGTTTTCTTTTCCTACTTCCAGGTGTTCGCCGATGGTTTCAAAACTCAGCGTACCAAAAAGATCATGTGCATGCTGATTGTTGTTGGTGGGGATATTTCTGAAAAATAAAACGCGGCTATTGCCTGTATCTGCCAACCACAACGAACCATTTCGCAGACATACATCGTAACACCAGTTTAAGGTATTTGCCTGAGGTTTTAATAGATACTGGTTTTGCCCGTTGCTCTCCAGGTCGGGTTGACCAATAATAGCATCGGCAGGTTTTGCAAATGCATTTTTCCAGTCATTCCAAATTAATACCCTGTAATACTGGGTATCTGTTATTGCCAGCAATCCTTCCTCAGAAATTTTTACAGAATAGGGCCACACAGGATATTCAGGTCTGTAATCTTTGTCTTCAAAATTTTCTTTACCAATTAATTGATCTGCGGGCTGATAATTTTCGGTTGGAATATTTTCATAAAACAATACCCTTCTGTTTCCGGTATCTGCAATCCATAAATGATGGCCATCGCTGCAAACACCATAAGGCCAGTACAAATTTTTTGCTGAAGCGGGAGTACCGACGCCTGTAGTATTGGGTAAATTGCTTTCAAAATTCTGCTGGCCCACTACCACATCAGCGGACTGTCCATGTACAGCAGGAAATGAATTCCATATCAGCACACGATGGTTCCATGCATCAGCAATAATCAGTTTATTGCCATCACTCCAGATGCCGGATGGATAGAGGAGCGTAGCTGCATTTACTTTTCCGCCCGCATTGCGTTGGGTATTGGATGCAGTGGTTTGACCTAAAATGAGATCCGGTTTTTCATAGGAAGAAACAGGGATTTTATTCCAGATAAAAATTCTGTTTTGTGCTGTATCGCTCACTATTAATTTATCTCCAATTGTGAATACACCGCGTGGAGCAAGGAACGGATTTCCTTCATCTCCGTAGAAAAACAGTGCTGCCTTGTGGAGTACTTCCAGCTTGCTGTTTTTGTCGCGTATGTTTATCACCTCTGTTGCCATGAATCTTTTATTAACAAATCCTCGGCAATTGCTCACCGGTCAGCATGTTGATCACTCTTCTTCCACCCACATTGCTCTTCATGATTACCTTCCCTGGATGCTCATTAACAACTTCACCGATTATAGATGCCATTGCACCATGGTCCCACTGTTGCAATTGATTCAGGAGGGCATCAGCAATATCGGTTGCCACTACTGCTACAAACAATCCTTCATTGGCAACATACAACGGATCAAGTCCAAGCATTTCGCACGCACCATTTACTTCTTCTTCCACTTTTATATTTTTTTGGGAAATATCAATTCCCAGCTTTGCATCTTTTGCAATTTCATTCAACACGGTAGCAACGCCGCCTCGTGTAGGATCGCGCAACAGGTGAATATCTTCTCCAAATGTTTCAAGCAACTCCTGTACAATAGTGTTCAATGGCCTCGTATCACTGGTGATGGATGTTTCAAACTCTAGTCCCTCCCGCTGACTCATGATGGTAATCCCGTGGCGTGCTAATGGCCCACTCAGAATAATTTTATCTCCGGATTTTACATTTTCAATATCAATAGCAGCACGCGCATGTACCTCGCCAATCCCTGTGGTGTTGATGAAAATTTTATCACCTTTTCCTTTTTCCACCACCTTTGTGTCACCGGTAATGATTTGCACACCCGCTAATTCGCAGGCAGATTTTATAGTGACTAAAATATCCCAGAACTCTTCCATCTTCAATCCTTCTTCGAGCACAAAACCCAGCGACAAATATTTTGCAGCAGCACCGCACATGGCAAGATCATTCACGGTTCCGTTTATTGCGAGGTCGCCAATGTTGCCACCTGCAAAAAAAATAGGAGATACCACATAAGTATCTGTACTCATCGCTACCTTTCCATTAAGATGGAAGATGGCGCCATCATGTTTTTTATCCAGCAGTTCATTTCCTAAAAGTTTGAAAACTCCTGTATCCAGCAACTGACCGGTTAACGTTCCTCCACTGCCATGCCCCAGCGTGATGATATCAAAATCAAGTTTTGGCATTGGGCACTGTAAGTGCATGATGAATTTATGGCTCATTCTACTGCTGTTCATTTATACCTCATAAAAAAGATTCTCTTGTTTTCTTCTGCGCCAGATTTTTCTTCTCTCGCTGAAAAGATCTTTATCAGCAATATCAGTGGCCTTCCCGCGAGGATTCATTTTATGTATAAAACAGAATCTTTTCTGGTCGTAGCCCCAGTCGTCTTTGAAAAAGTTATCGTGCATTTTGGTTAACTCTTCTGCACGATACTGTTCCAGAGGCTTATAGCTTTCATCTCTGTTACGTTTGAATTTTTTAGCCATTAATAACTGGGGGAAATAGGAAAGTGAAGCTACTCCTTCAGCAATGACCTTAACTTTTTTGCGAAATTCTCCGGCTGTGCTTTCAAAGCAATCGTCTATCAGCTTTACTTCCATGGCAATATCTGTTCCCCATGGCAGGCATTGTTCGGTAAACAGATCAGCCTTTTGTGTCCCAATCCTTTTTGGTAATAAGTAAGTCCAGTATTCAGAGCCATAGAGGCCCATGTTTCTTGTGTGTGGATTGAATACGATTCCTTTTCTGGCCAACACTTTATCTGCGGCTAAAGCCAATGCCACACCACCAGCTCCTGCATTACCCTGCAAAGCGCTGATGATATAGTGGTTATCCGTACAAATAATTTCACGAATCAAATCATCCATGGCATTGATATTTTCCCAGGATGTTTGTGCAGGATCTTCAGTTGCTTCAATCAGGTTGAGGTGAATTCCATTGCTCCAAATATCTGCCCCACCCATTAATACAATTACATTCCGGTTGCGTTGCTTTGCAGTTTTGAAAGCCCTGAGTAAACGGTTGCATTGATCAGTGCTCATGGCACCATTGTAAAAATCAAAATGAAGATACCCTGCATAAGTATCTTCTTCATACCATATTTCATGAAAAGTTTTTTCAGAAAGTTTATCTTCAAAAATATCAACGGTTGGTTCGGGTATTTCATTTGCCTTTTCTCCAAGAGTGATGTTTGCCGGAAGTTTTATAGATCCTGATTCCTTTCTTTTCAGGCATTGAATCCAAACGGCAGATTCTTTTGTTGCAATACAAATGGTAGAATGCCGCTGTGCTATAATTTTTCCGGGCTCTCCTTTCAATGATTCTTCTTCGGCAACACCATAACAATAATATTCCTCACCGAGTATAGATACCATAGCACCAGGATAACTATCCGCCGCTCTTATCTTTCGAATAATATCTTCGGTATTATCATCCCACGAAAAATTAAAATCAGTTGCTGTAGTTGCCCTGTTCCATTTGCCTTTGACGCTAACATTCATTTCCTGCGATAATGACGGAATGAAATTCTTTTCTTCAAAGCGCTGAACTGCTTCCAGCAAAGCCTGCATGGCAGCTTGTGTAACTTCATGCCGGTATAAAAATGATTTGCTAACATTTCTCATCGGAAAAGTTGCCGTTGCCCATATAGGACCAGCATCCATTTTTTCTACTGCCTGAAGAATCGTGACGCCCCATTCTTTTTCATTGTTGAGAATAGCCCAGTCCAATGAACTTGCTCCACGATCGCCAGCAATTCCGGGGTGAACAATCAGACAAGTATGTTTTTTCCAGATGCTTTCAGGAATAGGTGTTTTCAAATAAGGAGCAACAATCAAATCTGGTTCAAACCCATTTACCGCATCCTCCATATTTTTTTGGGAAGCTGCAGTATGCACTTTCACCTGGTGGTTGAGACGATCTAACTCAATCCAGGCTCGCTGGCTCAGGCCATTGAAGGAAGTAATGATGAATAAAATCTTCATTACGATTCCACTTGTTCTGCGTATGCTGAGTAGTGATAATATGCAGCACAGGCACCTTCGCTGGAAACCATTGGCGCACCCAGCGGACTGGAAGGCTTACATTTTTTTCCAAAGTGCTGGCACTCGAAAGGTTTTTTTATTCCTTTCATAATTTCACCGGCAATGCATTCCGGATTCTCAGGTGCTTCTTCAATGCTGATATTGAATTTTCTTTCTGCATCATAAGCACTGTAAGCCTCTTTCACTTTATATCCACTCATGGGAATAATTTCCATGCCCCGCCATAAACGGTCGGTGACTTCAAATACTTCGTAGATGATTTCCTGGGCTTTCAGATTTCCTTCCTTCATTACAATCCTGGAATATTGATTTTCCACTCTTGCTTCACCGGCTTCCAATTGCTTCACCGTCATTAGAATTCCTTCCAGCAGGTCAACTGGCTCAAAGCCGGTGATCACAATCGGCACCTTATATTTTTCTACGAGCGGATAATATTCGAAGATGCCCATGATGGCACAGACATGTCCTGCTCCAAGGAAGCCATTTACATTGCTGAGCTCATCATTCATCACTTCCTCTATGGCAGGAGGTACCAGTACATGTGATGCAAGAATAGAATAGTTCTTTACACCTTCCCTATGTGCGTGAATGACCGATAAAGCATTGGCAGGCGCAGTGGTTTCAAAACCAACCGCAAAAAATACCACTTCCCGATCCGGGTTTTCTTTGGCAATTTTTACTGCTTCCAACGGAGAGTATAAAATCCTTACATCTGCTCCCCTGGCTTTTGCTTCGAGCAGGCTCATTCCAGAACCGGGAACGCGAATCATGTCACCGAAAGAACAAAGAATAACTCCTTTCTCCATTGCGAGGTAAACTGCTTTGTCAATCAGGCTAACCGGCGTCACACACACCGGACAACCGGGACCGTGAATCATTTCAATCTTCGGTGGCAACATATTGAGGAGGCCATTCTTCACGAGTGAATGCGTTTGTCCGCCGCATACTTCCATAATGTTCCACTCCTGAGTTACAGTTTGTTTTATTTCCCTGAGCAATGCTTCCACCAATTCGGGTGAACGGAATTCAGAAAGGTATTTCATGGTAAGCTTTTTTTGAAGTTAATTTATAAACTTCGCTGATTATTTAAAACGGTTTGTCAAGACCTATAAGCGTCTAAAGACATCAAGGGTCTAATCGTTTCAATTTCTCGTTTCGTACAATTCATCAATCTCTCCTGCTTCCTTTAAATAACCGAACACTTTGTGTGCTTCTTCTTCATTCACCTTGCTGATGGCGACGCCTACATGCACAAGCACATAGTCGCCAACATCAGCAGCAGGAACCATTTCCAAACTGGCTTCTTTGATGATTCCACCGAAAGACACCTTCGCCATTTTTACTGCACCACCGTGAATCATTTCGATGGATTGAATTTTACCTGGTATCGCGAGACACATGTTGTTAAGTATGAACTATGAAGTATGTTATTTATTTCTTTTCTGCTTTGAGGATGCTCCTAAAACGCTCATTTATCTTTTGCTTATTTTAATTCGATCGTCATTGCTTTCCAATTTCATCATTTCCATTTCACATTTAAA
The DNA here is from genome assembly GCA_039919825.1 of Chitinophagales bacterium. Classification (GTDB taxonomy): domain Bacteria; phylum Bacteroidota; class Bacteroidia; order Chitinophagales; family UBA10324; genus JACCZZ01. Next base: position 7,939 of record JBDSEW010000155.1, read on the forward strand.
AAGAATGCATTAGTTGACCAAAGTCCTATTATCATCATTCAAAAGCATTTGCCGTGAAAGTTATCTAGAAAATATTTTCTAACTGTAAATGTACCTTATTCACCAATACGGTGTTTGGGGAAATACTACCGTTGTCTCGATAAGTTTTGCCAGCGATTTGACCCGTTTTAATGATGAAAGTTATTGTTCAAAGTCCGTTGAAAGATCAGACCAGGAATTCTTCCCACCCTTCCTCGGTATGATAGGGCATTATCAAAGACCATACATCCTTAATGAAATCCACTTCTTTCAGATAATCAAGCCCCTGATTTGCCTTATATACATCCAATGGTTCATAGTTATCCAAAATTGAAGGCCAGGTGTTGATACTGAGCGTCATTCACCGGCTCTTGAAATGAACCTCTAAAGCTATTGAATTCGAGCATCCATTCAATTTGCTGAAGTTGCCAGGTAATATGGAGCTGGTGTTTTTCCTTCATGACAGGATAAGCCCTCAGCACCTCTAACGTGTCGAGATAAAAGAAGATGTACTGCTTTTGTATCCTAAATACTCCTTGCAATTGCCTGTTTAAATCTTCAAAAAGGTGAGCCGCTCTGAAGTCATATAATAAAGTTTCCTGTTCTTTTTTTAATTGATCATGCAGCACTTCAATAATGGCATCTTTATTTTTGAAATGATATGCCATATTCCCTACACTTATTTTAGCGGCATCGGCAATTTCCTGAAGGCGCACGTTCACAAAACCCTGCAGGTTGAACTCCTGTAATGCCATTGAAAGTATGTTTGCCCTTGTTTCCTTCATAAGATTTTTTAAGAAAATGAAGCGCTTAAAAAAGTGAATGTGAGGGTTCAGCGTTCCGGGGATGAAACTGTTTTCACTTTACTGCTGGTGCTGCTTCAAATGAATAGCTCCCACTGCAAAATCCCGGTTGAAGTTGTATTGATTACTCATCATCAATCTCCGGCAGTTTCTACATCCCCGGACCCAAATTTTAAATGTGACAGCTAAGGAAAAAAATACTTCAACTCAAACCGGCAAGCTTCAAGCTCAGGTCGTAAATTTTTTTATTCATAACCGGATCATTTGCACCCGCTGATGCAGCCGTTTCTTTTTTATTGGAAAAGAATTTTCCATTTACATTTTCTACTTCTGGGGAAGAGGCAAGATAGCTGCTTGTAGCTGCGCCTTTTTCCGGCGTAACATGAGGGATCAGTTTGAAAATAAACTTCATCATTATGCTCATGTCTTTCAGCAGCGTGGTTCTTACAAGTCCCGGATGCAGTGAATTTACTGTTACACCCGTACCTTCCAGCTTGGTTTTAAGTTCTTTCGTGAACATTACCAAGCCATGTTTAGTGGGACCAACCGCCCTCAATACACTATATGTTTTCTCGACCATGAGGTCGTCAAAATTTATTTTGATTCCTGAGTGTCTCGAAGCCACATTCACAATTCTGGATGGCGCACTTGATTTTAACATATCAAGGAGCAAATGAGTAAGAAGAAAATGCCCGAGATAGTTAGTGGCAAAAGTTTTTTCAATGTCGTCTTCGGTCACTTCCCGCTTCGGAAGAAAAACCCCGGCGTTGTTAATGAGTACATGCAATTGCCGGTAACGGGTTTTTATAATCTGCAACTGCATTGCGCACCGATTTCTGAGTGGACAAATCCATTATCAGCAAATCAACATTCATATTGTTGCCGGCCTTCTTTATTTCTTCAACCGCCTGTAATCCGCGATCCCGGTGTCGGCAGCCAATAACCACGTTGGCGCCCATAGTAGCCAGACCAATCGCTGTAGCTTTTCCGATCCCGTCATTACCCCCTGTAATTAAAACCACCTTGTTTTTCATTTCGCGTTCATTTAAGATTGATGATACTCCAACAAATAAATGACTGATTCGGGAGACGAATTTCGGTATACAATATTGAATACAATGCCTGCATCACTTTACTTTCTTTCCCTTCATATTGCCACCATGTGTAAGCACCAAGGAAACTACTTTACCTGACGTATCTTTCTCAAAAGCAATTTTCCGCTCTCTGCCTTTCAGAAAAAACTTGTTTTCATTTTCTGCAAACATTTCAAATCGGGCGAATCCGGTTTCCTGTCCGAAGATGCGATTGCCTTCGGTTGTTATAGTGATGAATGTTGCTTCGCCCATGTCGTAGGTGCCGGCATATTGCATCAGCACTTCCGCTGTCACCTGAATTTCTTTTGGTTCCGGAACGTTGGGCAAATCAGATTTGGGTTCAAACTCATTGGGTCCGTATTTGATTACTGCCGAATACATTTCCAATGCGCTCACTGCATTTTTTTCGTTGCGGTGAAATTGAAAATACGGACCGGATGGTGTGTGCATCAGCAAGTCTTTTCCTACATACGTCAATGCCATTTCTCTTCCATTCATCAACAGGTAATACAGCGAATCGTTTCTGAAAGTAATGGCACGGAAAATTTTTTCAGGAGTTGAATTAGCAATCAGCTTTGAGCCATGGCGATGCATTTGATACTGACCGGCATACTCACTTAAATGATCGGGAGCAATTTTTACTTCGGCAGGAGGAGCTGTTGAAATTCCCGCTGTTTTCAGTGCCACTGTCCGCACGATTCCGCCCGGGTCTCTGAAATAGTTGTTGCACAGCACCACCACATAAATGTGCTTTGATGGAATGCGAATGGCTTCACACAGGAATCCATCAATTGCACCACCATGTTCAATCAGTTGGACGTTTTCAGCTTCATTCGATGTCCAGCCAAAACCATAGTTCGTCGTTCGTCCATCAGTCAGTATTGCAGGTGTCCAAGCATTTTCGAGCCATTCCTGTTTCACAATTTTATCAGAGTACAGCGCTTCATCCCATTTCAACAAATCATCTGCACAACTCACGATGCCTTCCGAAGAAAATGCCCAGGACCAACTGTAATAACCGGCTTTATACATCACACTGTCATTCCCCGTAAAGTAGCCACCTACCAGGCCGGGAATGGGAGTTATGTTTTGCCCGAAATAAGTATGATTCATTTGCAGCGGATCGAAAATATTTTGCTGCATATAGTCTTCATAATTCATTCCACTCACGTTTTCTATGATCATACCACAGAGAAAATAACCAGAGTTGCTATAGCTCCAGTCGTTGTTAGGTTCAAACAATAATGAATCATTCATCCAGTATTCCATCTGCTCCTCATGAGTATAGTCATTTGTATAGCGTTGGTTGAAATCCTTTTTCTCTGTGAAACTCGGTATGCCACTGGTATGGGTGAGTAGGTTTTGAATGGTGATGATTCTTCCATGCGCATTATAGTTGGGAATGAATTTGCGAACATCGTCCTGCAACGAAAGTTTGCCCTGTTGTGCCAACTGCAATATCGCTACGGCTGTAAATTGTTTGGTAATGGATGCCATGGCAAAACAATTTTCCGGTTGATTTGGAACATTCAATTCAAAATTGGCAAGCCCATACGCTTTGCGAAAAATTGGCCTACCATCTTTTGCCACAAGTATTACCGCACCCGGCTCATCTGCTGCGTACATCGCAACCATTAGACTGTCAATAAATTTTTCGGTGGTGGAAAGATCATTTTTCTTTTGACAGGAAGTAATGCAAAACGCAGCGGCGATCAACAGCAACCATTTTTTCTCAGAAAAACTTTTCGGTGAAAACTGAAACCGGGATATTACTTTTTTTAGTGAGGAAGTGGTCATCAGCAGCGGTTTATTATTTTCAATGAAGGGAGGGTTCAAGGAGCTGATAGTTTTTCTTTCACACTTCAAATGATTGACTTCGCAATCAGGAACAGTGCACACTTAGCCGTTAACCTATCAATTCACCCGGACTGTTGTAGAGATCATCAAGCTCTTTCATTTCCTCAAGAAATTTCATGGAGTTTTTTGCTTCCTCTTCATTCACAATGCTGAGAGCCACTCCCACATGCACCAGCACATAATCGTTTTCATGTGCCTCGGGAACCAACTCGAGGTTCACATTTTTCAGGATGCCCCCAAATTCCACTTTGCCCATGCGCATATAACCTTCTTTCTGAACTTCAATAGATTTTATGAGACCCGGAATTGCTAAGCACATGTTTTCTTATTTTTTATTTTCAAACAATCGCTAAATTTCAAAAAAAATTCACTGCATTCCTTCACTTAACGCTACTTATTTTACTGAATACTTAAATTTTCGCAAACTTGCGGAGGGTTTGCAAGAGACAACTCCCGGTAAATTTAATCCAAAAAAAGTCTGTCAAAGCTTACCTAATATATCACTCGCTGTTACAGAAATTCAGCACTGATTCTTATAGTGGAATACAATTACCACTATTGGGATCTGTTCCTTTGATCAGAATTAAAATTCCGTACGAAACACAAGCAGAATGCCATACGAAGGTGATTTTTTTTCTTTGCTATCGCCAATTTGTTTAGAAAAATTTTCTAAACTACCAATTAGACCTCCACATAACTTTGATCAGATAAACACATGATCATGTCTTCTCAGCCCACCTTAACAGCCGATGGAATTCAGGAAGTTCATAATAATCCCGGCACCTATGATGTCACCCATATTACTACGAATGCGCTTGGTAATGATATGCTCTTGCTGACTAATTTTATTACAGTGTACCCGACTCCCTTACCAGTTATCTCTGTGTCAGGTAATACACTTACAAGCAGTGCAGCCAGCAGTTATCGGTGGCTGTTAAATACGGTAGTTATTCCCGGCGCAACTGATGGGAGTTACGTAGTAACTCAGAGCGGAGTCTATACCATTTTAATCCCTGATGAAAATGGCTGCAACAGTTACGCTGATTATATATTTACGGGAAACGAAAATTTAACTGGAGACGGGAACCTGTTGATTTACCCGAATCCATCGAGTGGAGTTTTCAGTGTTGAAATCGTGATGAATGCTGCTGCTGCATAGATTGAAATTTCCGATGCTATAGGTAAGCTGGTTTATAGGACAGAAGAAAAAAATATGAACCGTGATTTCAGGAAAGTAATAGATTTGAGTAAATTATCGGCAGGAGTTTACGTGATCAAATTAAAAACACCGGGAAATTTTTCCGGCGCAAAATTCTGATAACAAAATGATGATCCTTAATACGATGCAATTATTGTAAATTTCCTTTAAAAAAAGCGCCTGATCAATTAAGGGTTGAGCAGGTAAATAATGGAAGCGGATTAACACCGGAAAGAAATACTTTACTTTTCCCGCTTTAGAATTGGATCAGTTTGTTTTACTTCAGAAAGCAACATCCAAAATAATTTTTGCTGAAGCGAAATTTCCTCACAGTTTATCACCAAAAAATTTCTATGAAAACAGTTGCCATTGTGTTTCTTTTTCTCAGCTATCATTGTTTTGCGCAAAAAGAAGCCAACATCTGGTATTTTGGTGAGCAGGCAGGCTTGGATTTCAACAACGGACCACCTGTTGCACTCACCAACTGCTCACCTTTATTCCATGGCTTTGAGGGGGTTGGCAGCCTGAGCGACAGCAGTGGTAACCTGCTGTTTTACAATGAAGGAAATAATGTGTTTAATGCAAATCATGTGGTGATGGCGAATGGAACGGGGCTATTGAGTAACATTTCATCCACCGAAAGCGGTTTATCTGTTAAGCAACCCGGCAATGACTCTATTTACTACCTGTTTCATATCAATTACTTATTTTTTGTTGACTCATTTTATTACTCTATAGTAAATATGTCTTTAGATGGCGGGCTGGGTGATGTTGCACAAAAAAATATTTTACTCCGGGAAAATACTACTGAAAAAGTTACCCCTGTTATTCATTCCAATGGAACTGATATTTGGATTGTTACCCATGATATGAATTCTGATGTTTTTGCAGCATATCTTCTTACATCATCCGGATTAAATGCAACTCCGGTAATAAGCAACACAGGTCCAGTGTATACAAGTTCACAGGGATATTTAAAAGCAGCTCCAGCGGGAGATAAACTTGCATCAGCAGATTTTACTATGAACACCTATTCATTTTATGATTTTAATAATAATACCGGCAACGTTTCGAATGCAAATGTTTCTCCACCTGATTATTCTTATGCCTATGGCTGCGAATGGTCGCCTGATGGAACCAAACTTTATGGCAGCAGGGAAGTCTACAGTGACCTTTGGCAGTTTGATGTGAGTGCCGGGTTGAATGTGTGGATTACAGCAACATTAATTCATGAAAATCTCAGCTCAGAATATGAAGCTTTACAATTAGGTCCTGACGGAAGGATTTATGTTTCACGATACCAAACGGCCTGGCTGGGTGTGGTAAATGATCCTGATTCCGCCGGCTTAACCTGTAACTACTTGGATGATGGGGTTGATCTGTTGGGGCGGACTTGTACGGTTGGATTACCCAATTATAATATAAGCATTTCTAACTCGCCCGCTCCTCCGTTCTTTGCATCTGAAACGGTAGTGTGTGAAAAATTTTGCATCAGCTTCTTCGATTCATCAACGAATAGTCCTACAGCATGGCAGTGGATTTTCCCGGGTGGCTCTCCGGCTTCTTCA
>JBDSEW010000167.1:0-2611 GCA_039919825.1 Chitinophagales bacterium
GTAAGGAACTGAAGCCTCCATCAGGGGCATCACCCCAGTAAATAATGATGAGAAAAGCATAAGCCAAAGCAAGCAGCACAACGACGCCGTTGAAAATAATTTTTTGTGTGAATTTCCAGTATGGAGCCGCTATTAGCATCAACCAGCTGGCAACAGCTATGAGATTTACCGCACTGAAAAGTTGATCTGCATTCATGGAATAATGAGTTATTGATTGAACAAAGTAAGCAGGGGTAATTGATTTTCATAGCAAACATTCTGATGAAACGTGTATTTTTCCTGATGAAATGCTGATAAATCATTATACCGAGAATAGTTCAATTTAAAACCTGACATACACAATGGCCACTACCTATTGCGAAGTTGTTGAAAAAATGGAACCGGTAAACGTTCATAAAATATACCATGATACGGAATATGGTTTCCCCATTTATGATGATGATGCCTTGTTCGGCAGGTTGATATTGGAGATCAACCAGGCAGGCCTTTCCTGGACTACCATTCTAAAAAAGAAGGAAAATTTTCACATGGCGTTTCACGGATTTCAAATTAATAAAGTAGCAGCTTACAAAGAACGTGACATTAACAGGTTGTTGAATGATGCAGGTATCATACGCAACAGGTTGAAAGTTGCTGCAGTTATTGAAAATGCAAAACGTTTAAGGGTAATTCAAAAAGAATTTGGTTCTTTTAAAGACTGGCTCAATCATTATCATCCAAAAACAAAAGAGGAATGGGTGAAAATTTTCAAACTAACATTCAAGTTTACCGGAGGGGAAATAGTGAATGAGTTCCTGGTGAGCATTGGATATCTTCCTGGTGCACATACAGAAAGTTGTCCTGTTTATAAAAAGGTACTGAAACAAAAGCCTGCTTGGAAAAGAAAATGATATTTCAGGTGCCAACATCGACGATTCACTACTTCCAAACTATGAATTTTTTGTTCATTAATCATTTGTAAAAATCTCCTGCGGTTTTCTCATAAATCCATATCTTGCAAAAAAATAATGCTATGCGCAAAGCTACGGTCCTCCTTGTATTTCTTATTTTGATTGGCTGTGTTTCCTCTGTGAAATCCCAATCGACAGAAAAAACTTCTTCTGTTGATATTTATACAGCTGGAGCAGGTGAAACTATTTTTTCATGGGGAAAAGTTGATGCCGGAGCGGCTGACGTGCAGAATGTTGTTCGGTTTAGTCCTGTTTTCAACTATGCACAGCAGGTTCATTTTGATTTCAGCAATTCCGTTGGATTCTATACTGGCCTTGGTATCCGTAACGTGGGTTTGATTACCCATACCGATATAGATGGATTCGAAATCAAGATTAAAGAACGTTCCTACGGACTCGGAATTCCGATAGTATTTAAAGTCGGAAACATGAAAAAAGGTATCAACCTGGGTGTGGGCGGCGAAGCTGAATTCATGTTTGCCTGGAAAAGGAAGATTTTTGTAGGTGATGATACTAAAACAAAAGACTATGAGTGGTTTTCTGATAATGTAAATATTTTCAATCCATCATTGCTGGCTGAATTAAAGTTTTTTAGAGGACAGTACATCCGCTTTAAATATTACCTCGACGATTTTCTGCAATACAAGGGAGGATTAACCATCCCCATTATCCAGGCACCTAACAATACGCTGCCAGATTATGCATTATCGAGCCAGCTCATGTACATTTCTTTTGGTGCCGTAATAGCCCGCAAAGAACTTGATCATACCCCCATTGAAAAAGCAGGGACTTATAGTTCCAGCGATGGATATTTCCGTTCAGTTAAATACAATGGTTCCGTGGCTTCAAAGGCTAATCATCAATAGATTGCCTTGCTGCAAATTTGCAGGTCGCATTAAATATTCAGCGCGGTGTAATTTATTTGAAGGGATCCGTTTGTCGGCCTAAGCACAAGAAAGGTTTTATTGGGAAGCAAATGCCAGTTGCCATCATCTAATGGCTTTTAAGAAATAATTGTACCGTGGTTTCTCAATGAAAGATAGAGTGTACAATACTCCTCGTACGCTTTTATTTTTTCAGGGGCTGAGTCATTAAATATTCTCCATATCTTCAGACTGTCCGGACTGATTGGCAGACTACACAAAGAATCATAGTTTTCGGTTTTTGCGATGGAAGCTACAATAGCTTCCTTGCTGCTTCCAGGACGCCTTTCCTGTTCATCAATAAGATGTTGAAGAAAAATTCTGGAATCTAAAGTCCCTTCCATCTTGGCTTCATTAAGAAAGGAATGTATGCTTCCATTATGGCTGAAAGTGTACGGTGTATTCGATGGCTGGTAGAAAAATGGATGCGCACCATCTATCTGGGCCTCAAGCACATCTGATGCAAGCCGGTTATGCGCAATAAAAGTAGTAGACTGTGCCTGCCTTACGATTTTCTGGTAGGTCATCCCATGCTGAAGACCTGTCACGTTTATGGATTTCAATTTTTCCATCCTGCAAAAATGCAATTCCACAGCCATCATGGGCGATTGCCGCGTTTCCAGGGCGTATCCGGTTGTCTGCCGTTCGTTGCCAAGCATTTTAATGATGTGGGGCACAAGAGCATTTCTTCCATAATGGATGTTGCTCCTGGACTTACTTTCGCGATCATTCTGCACA
>JBDSEW010000223.1:0-6471 GCA_039919825.1 Chitinophagales bacterium
GGAGCAGGATAAGCCCGGAGAAGCAGCAAACCTCATCAACAGTGCAATCAGCCTGAGCCCGGATGCAGGTTTTTTATACTATACCAAGGCAAGAATTTTACAGCAGCAGGAGAAATATGATGAAGCAGAATCATGCCTGCAAAGAGCTATCGATATCAATCCGTTGGATGCAGATTATTTCGCGTTATGGGCTTCCCTCAAACTTACCAGGAAACAATTTGAACAGGCACTCAAGCTGGCAGAAAAGTCGCTTGAACTTGATGCAGAAAATATTCATGGCCTCAACGTACGGAGTACTGCACTCTTAAAGCTCAATAAAAAAGAAGCATCCTTTTCTACCATTAAAGGAGCCCTTGCAGGAGACCCCAACAATCCCTATACCCATGCCAATTACGGATGGAATTTGCTTGAAAAAGGAGACCATAGAAAAGCATTATTGCATTTTAAGGAAGCTTTAAAAAATGATCCCACTCTTCAGTTTGCCCAGGCTGGAATGGTCGAAGCTCTGAAAGCAAAATACCTGTTCTACCGGTTGTTTTTAAAATACGCTTTCTGGATCAGCAACCTAACAGCAAAATATCAATGGGCGGTGATCATTGGTTTTTATGTTGGTTTCAGAATAATCAGAACAGTTGCAGAGAATAATGAAACGCTGGAACCTTACCTGATGCCCCTGATTGTTTTGCTTGCATTCATTGCATTTTCCACGTGGGTAATCAACCCTGTCAGTAATCTTTTCCTCCGTTTAAATCCTTATGGGAAATACTTGCTGGACAAGAGAGAAATTATCAGCTCAAACTTTGTTGGATTTAGTTTTCTCCTCTTTGCTTCAGGGGTACTTTGCTACTTTATATTTGGAGAAGAAAAATGGTTAACGATTGCCGTATTCGGATTTGCGATGATGATTCCGTTTGGCGTAATGTTCTCTCCTTCAAAATACAAACATTCACTGCTGATCTATGTTGCAGTTATGTTTTTTATAGGAACAGCTTCTATATCATTTACTTTTATTTCAGGAGAACTCTTCAATATATTCACCACAGTATTCCTTTTTGCATTTATTGCCTTTCAATGGATTGCCAATTATTTGATGATTAAGCAAAGTAATTTGTAATTGCACCTATTAAGGGATTGTAAGGCATTACCATTAAGCCAGATACGTAAATGTTAATACCTTACAATCCCTAAAGTAAACACCATGACATCATTTGCAATTTGTCATACACCCAATACCGGCGGAAAACTGATACATCCGCTCAATTATTTACTTTTGAACGATGCGCAAAATTAGAGCCCTCACAAAAAACATTTTTTATCCATGAAACAATTCTTTCAGCTTCTTATTTTTTTGCTTCCCTTGTCTGCTTTCGGACAGAATCTATTGGTATATGAAGATTCTACCAATCATTTTACCATCGGTGTTCCGATGGACTGGAAGTATGGCATACCCAAAGACAAGTCGACCACTTTTAAAGCTGGCCGAAAAGCGAAAGACAGCATTGACATCGTGAGAGAAAGTTTTTCAGTGAATGTCCTGTATGGTAAACCTTCCGACCTGAATGTTTCTTACAAGGAATTTATGGGTGCTATTGAAAAGGCCCCTTCATTTAAAATACTGGAACAAGGAGAGAAAGACATTAATGGGCGCCATTATAAATGGCTTATGGAAACCCATCACCATCCCGGCACAAATGAACAGGTGGCTAACTATGTATATTTTGCAAACAGCGGAAAATCACTCCTGATTTTAACTATGGTATCCAGTACAACGGCTTTCAAAAAATACCGCGAGTTGTATGACAGAGTTGCCAACAGCTTAGTGTACTAGAATCGATGATCCACACCAGTCCTGAATCATTATTATGGGTAAATTTTTTGAAGAGATCAATGAACAACATTGCGCTTTTATTGAAAAGCAGCATCTCTTCTTTGTGAGTACTGCTCCCTTAAGTGGTGAAGGGCATATTAACCTCTCTCCAAAAGGTCTTCCTTGTTTTAAAGTACTGGGGCCAAATGAAGTTGGATACATGGACCTGATCAGCAGTGGCAATGAAACAGGCGCCCACACTTTGGAAAATGGCCGCATCACTTTTATGTTTTGCTCTTTTGATGAGGTTCCAAATATCCTGCGGCTGTATGGAAAAGGAATTGCTGTATTGCGCAATGATCCTGATTGGGAAGTACTTTCAGCGCAATTCAAAACTTATCCAAGCACCCGCCAAATTATAAAAGCAACTATATCTAAAGTGCAAACTTCCTGTGGTTTCGGTGTTCCCTATTATGAATACGCCGGTGAACGCAACATTCATTTTGAATGGGCTGAAAAAAAGGGTGAGGATGGATTGCGGAATTACATCAGGGAAAATAATTTATACAGCCTCGACGGACTGCCTACAAAATTTGCAGGTCGGTGAATCCACTTGGATGGATGGCTTGACAACTTTGCACTTTTGCGTCACGATTATAATAAAATTGCTTATCCTTTCTCCAGCAATTTCTTCATATTCTCCAGCACCATGTTCCAGTTTTGCTCAGAATGCTGTCTTGTTTTTTCGTCAGTAATATTATTTTGAATAATACTCACTCCGGTATTGCTTCCTTCATCACGCAGCTTATAAGTTACTGTTGCATAATTTTCAGGTTTGTCCTCCTTGCCTGCCATCGAGCTCCAGTAAGTGTAACTGATTAGTTTATTTGGTTGCAGGTCAAGAACTACACCTTTATCCTCATAGGTTTTGCCTTCCCATTCTCCTTTCCAAACAATGGGACTTCCAATTTTCCAATCAGTAATTGTGTTTGTTCCAAAAAAATATTGCTTGATTATTTCAGGCTTCGTGAGTGCATCCCATACTTTCGGTAAGGGAGCATGAATAGTTGTGATTGCGTTTGCGGTCATGTTGAGCAGTTTTTTATTGACATCAATATAATAATTCCCCTGCCAAAAAACGGACTATTGATTATTAGCGCAATACAAATGAAATCCTGCTGAAAATGTGCAAACTATTCCACTATGCAATTCACTTCTGCCCGATTTATTACATTTTTGTGCTGTTGAAATTACCTGAAATAAAATGACAAGTGACCTCGATAATTTTTACCTTGAGAAAGACGAGCCCGCCAGAAGCTGCCTGCTTGCATTAAGGAAAATCATCCTGCTGCAGGATCCGGAAATTACCGCTGAATGGAAGTACAAAATGCCCCTCTTTTACTACCGTAAAAAAATGTTCTGTTATTTATGGGTGCACAAAAAATTACACCTTCCCTATTTGGGAATAGTGGAAGGAAGAAAAATCGATCATCCGCAATTACTCCAGGAAAAACGTTCCCGCATGAAAATTCTGTTGATTGATCCAGCCAAAGATCTTCCCATCAAAACCATAACAGGTATCTTAAAGAGTGCACTGAAGCTCTATAAATAATTATTTTCTACCTCAATATGGTAAATAAATACTCTCATACTTGCTCGACTAAGAGATAGTTTCTGGTACCAGTGTTCAGCAGAGATTGAATTAACTTTGTCCCTGTTAATAAACGGAATTCAAAAAATGAAAATGTTGCGGATTGCGCTGCTGCTGGTTATTGTTGTCGCTAACATTGGCTGCGACCAGCTTTCAAAGAATGCTGTTCGAAAAAATATCAGCGCCGGTGAAACTATTGAACTGCTCAACAACCATCTTGTATTAATGAATGTTGAAAATACAGGTGCGTTTCTCAGTTTGGGTGATTCACTTGCTACTCCTCTAAGAATATTGCTATTGTCCGTTCTTCCACTCCTGGCATTAATGGCGGGCTTGTTATTTGTTGTGATAAATCAGCGCCAATCGATCCTTTTCCTGGTTGCACTTAGTTTTATTATCGGCGGTGGAATTGGAAATATTATCGACCGTATGTTGTACGGATCTGTTACTGATTTTCTCTTTCTTCATTTTAGCATATTCAAAACAGGCATCTTTAATTTAGCCGATGTTTCCATTATGGCGGGTGTCGGTTTTATTGTTGTGGATGCAATTCTTAAAAGAATAAAAATTCATTCAGTTTCAAATTGAGTATTCAACCTTCATATTGAATGATGTGTCTCGTACCACTGAATTAAAAAAAAGCACAGTTCAACGATTTGCTTCTTAAACAAGAAAGTTAGTTTTTGTTATCTCAAAATGTTCCTTTAAGACCTTTCCGCTGAATTTATTTCAGCATCTCTCTGCATTTAAGAACAGATTCTGATCCCGACTGAGCCGGTACAGGATGACACGCACTATTTTGCGATAACTTCTGGAAAAATCCCTATTCGACCTTAACAATACTTCTTGAAAAATGCTGATCACCGGAAGTAAGTTCGAGAAAGTAGATACCACCCGGCAGCGCTGAAAGATTGATCTCCCTTGTAAACCGGCCGTTTGAAATTTTCACCTCCGTAAATTGTTGCACCACCATTCCCATAGCATTCATAATTTTTAAAACTGCGTGATCTCCGTTTATTGATGCTGTGACCCATGCCAGATTGTGTGTTGGATTCGGGTAAACTCCGATTTTATTTTCTGTATCAGAGATGTTCTCCTCTCCGGTTGCAATTAGTGAGCTGTCCAGTAAAATATCTTCGTCCCCTGGTTGATATTCTGTGTAAGCCATAAAGGTCATCAGCATTTCATCGGTGGTATAGGGCCCGCCCTTTACCGTGATCGGAGGATTGTTTGGGTTGTAGGGATTATTGGGAGTATTATCATAAAGAGATTCGCCATAGATACGGGCACCTTCGGGAATTTTTTGCACCTGTTGAAAAAGATAATACATCTGCCAGTGAAAATTCCAGTCGGGAATATCAATCAATGGAACGGAATCTCCATCCACTGTTTCAAACCATACCTTGTAGGTTCTTCCGATCAGGTGCATGTGAGGTGACAGGCTGATGAAAGACATATCGGTAGGCATTGGAAATGATTTCTGGTGAAATGTTTTTACTTCGTTGGCCTGGATCTTTAACGGGGGGTTGACAAGCACGGGTGGAAAATCATAGATAGGAGTTTCAACAATCACCTTTCGCACTGCGCTGATGTCATCTACAAACTTGAAGTTGATGCGAGTACTGTCCATCGTATTTTGAAAGCCAGGCGCATAATGAATCTGTAAGACGTAATCAATACCCGGAGGTACTTCAACACCCCAGTTTTTAGGAAGCTTTATTGCATTTCCACCTGGCGACCAACCACCCACATAATAGTTCAACGATGGGTAACCGGTATCGTAATTAAAGCCTGGAAGCGAATCCTGCTGGTCGAGGTCCCACGAGTGGCCGGTGCTGTCGAAATACAAATCTACATGATGTACCAGCGACCAGTTACCCGGAATGATCTCAATCGCATTCAGGTACTTCGTTTCTGCATAATCAGAATGAATTACAAAATGGCGGTACTCATCATCTTCGAATTGGGTGGTGTAGGTTGGTATCTGAATAGTTTGATCAATATTTGAAAGTGTTGAAGTTCCATTGTTAAATGCAGGTGGATCAGGCGCTGTGGCAAGATTTCCCGAAGGCATCCCTGCATCAACCCATTGATTGATCGCATCAATTTCCGATTGATCAAGAACTGCTTCGTATGCCAGGTGACGGTATTCAGGATCAGGTGGCCAGGGTGGCATGATGTGCGCATTTACAGCCGACTGAATGGAAAAGGCATTGTTAAATGCATCTTCGTAACTCATCAGTGTGAAAGGTGCAATGTAACCTTCCCGATGGCAGGAAGAACAATTGTTATAGATAATATAGGCAATCTGTGAACTCCAGTCAGGAGCCTGCGCAAAAGCACCGGAAAATAATAGTAAACACAGAAAAGTGGTAGTACAAATTTTTTTCATACAGAAAAGTTTTGAAGATTAAAGATAGTAAGCTTTTCTTTTAAGGCATGTTACATTTACATGAAAGGTGAAAGTAAGGGAAATGATGGTTTATTAAAGATGAATTGTTTCTCTTTCAATCACGAAATCTGCATAATTTCGATTTGCCTGATCAGATTCCTTTCAATGATTTAAAAGTTACGGCATTACGATTGGAAATTTCAACTGCTGCGAGGGTCTTCAATTTCACGTTCAAGCCTACTTTATATATAGAAGGTTGATCGCTATTTCAAGGAGAAAAGAATTCCAGCCATAATTCCGCAACACAAAACTGTAAAAATAGCCTACACAACCTGTCCACCAACAAACCTGTATCAGCCAGTATTTCTTTGAATGGATCAAACCATGATCGATGAACACTCATAGGCATACTATTCTTTAATAGCCCAAACAGTATGCACATCATGTGCAGATAACCACACCACATTATTGCCAGTAACTCTCACAGCACCGCTTCCTGAAGGAGGTCCATACACAACAGCTACATGATTGCTGGCCGGATCAATAGCTGACAACAATACCTTGGTAGCCCTCACCCAGATTCGGCCGCCTCCGGTTGTAATGTCTCCGCCACTACCCTTA
>JBDSEW010000242.1:0-2918 GCA_039919825.1 Chitinophagales bacterium
GAAGTCGTAATCGTAATCATCTTCAATCACGGGCAGGTTGTAACTGTTGATGAGTTGCAACAGTTTTATTCTTCTATCAGCGCTAAGTGTTACGGTAGTAGGATGATGGTGATGCGGAATGATATACAGCAGGTCCGGCTTCTTCCTCCGGCAGATTTTTTCAAGCTGGTTTACATCAATTCCATTTTCATCTACCGGCACCTGGATCAACTTTGCACCACATTGCTTAAAAATTTCATTCGCCATAAAATAATTAGGCTCACCTACCACCACTGTTGAATCTCTTTTAAGAATCATGTTGGCAGCAATGTGGATCGCCATCTGAGCTCCATGCGTCATCAATATGTTATTCTCACCAATATTCAACCCTCTTGTTTCTGATAAAAATTTCGCAAGTGCTCTGCGCAGGTTCACGGAGCCTGTTGCATTGCCAAACATCGTGATGCGCTGCATACTTTGCCTGCTGGAAAGCGTCCGGTATTCTTTCATCAGCAAATCAACCGGTGCTATTCGGGCATCAGGAAATCCATCATTGATGATGAGCCGATGCCCTGCTGCACGAAAACTTTGCGAAGCAGGCAGGTGTACTTCCCGGTAGGTAAATCCTGTTTTTCCTGCGTAGCCGGAAACCTTCGCAACCGCCTTAAAAGTGCGTGGTTTTGTTTCGGGAAGTTGTACCAAAACACGCACACCTTTTCTCGGAAGCGTTTCAATCCAATCCTGTGATTCCAGCTCTTCATATGCAGACACTACGGTTTTGCGGTGCACATGAAGCAGCAAAGCCATCTCGCGGCTGGAAGGTAATGATGCTCCGGGCTTTAATAATCCATCCCGAATAATGCCAATCAACTGATCGGCAATCTGCTGATAAACGGCAGTAACCATTGTGCTGTTGATGACTATAAGTGTTTTGAATGGAAGCATCTGGACTACCTGCTTTTCTGTTAATGGACTCCAAAGTTAGCAGGAGCAACCGATAACTTTGTTTCTATAATTCGAAAAAAGAAAATTGAATTTTTAACCAGTAAAAAATTACAACAAAATGAAAGCAAGATTAAAAATGGGCAAAGTGCAGCCTGCCGCTTACAAAGCAATGGATGCATTGGATGCTTATGTCGATAATTCTGACATTGACAAACTTCACCAAGAGCTGATCAGAATAAGGGCATCGCAGATCAATGGCTGTGCGTATTGCGTTCACTTACACAGCACAGATGCGCGAAAGATAGGAGAAACAGAAGAACGTATATTCCTGGTAAGTGCATGGCGTGAAGCGCAGGATATCTTTACAGACGAAGAACAATTGCTGTTTGAAATGACTGAGGAAATTACGCTCATCCACAAGCATGGTCTCAGCGATGCAGTGTATGAAAAAGCTGTTACTACTTTTGGTGAAGAGAAAACAGCACAAATCATCATGATCATCGTCACCGTTAACGCCTGGAACAGGATTGCAGTAGGATTGAAATTAAAACCTCAGCTTTAAAAATTACTTTCTTTCGTATGAAATCATTTGAAACATTTCTGCAACTGCATCAACAGGAAAATCCGTTACTCATTGGGAATTGCTGGGACGTTGCCAGTGCACAAACTATTGAACGCGGTGGATATAAAGCCATCGCTACTTCCAGCGCCGCCGTTGCAAACTCAATGGGATATGAGGATGGAGAAAAAATTCCCTTCAACCTGCTTCTCCAAATTGTTGAAAGAATTATTCACAACATTAGGGTTCCGTTTTCAGTAGACCTGGAATCAGGATACAACACTACAACAGCAGGAATTATTAATAACATTGAACAACTGCTCGATCTAGGTGTCGTTGGAATCAATTTCGAAGACTCGCTGAAAACAGAAGGAGGCAAATGGCAGTCAATTGATGAATTTCAAAAAGTTGTTTCAACCATTACTAATCACCTTCAGCAGAAAAACAGGAAGCTGTTTGTGAATGTCAGAACCGATGCCTTTCTCAACAAACACATTGATCCATTGACTGAGACGCTTAAGAGAATACCTTCTTACAATGATTCAGGAGCTACCGGAATTTTTGTTCCATTCATCTACGACAGGCAACACATCAAAGAAATAGTTGCTGCTACTCCCCTTCCTGTAAATGTATTAAGCATTCCGGGATTACCTTCCTTTGTTGAGTTAAAGGATTTAGGTGTGAAGAGAATCAGTATGGGCACTTCGATGTTCAGATCTCTTTTGGCTTCATTTGAAGAGAAGCTGAAAAAAATTGAGCGCGACCAATCTTTTGAAAGTTTATTTTGAATAAGCGGTAAATTAAATTTTGTCTGCTATACGTTCTTTGAGCTTACTATTTCAAGATAATGTGGGTTGGTCATTATTCCCAGAATATTCCCAAAAGGGTCAACCACAGATGCGGTAACAAATCCATTATTGCCCCTTGCTGTAATGGGCTCATATACCGTTGCTCCCATAGCAATCAGCTTATCAAAAGTTGCGTTTAAGTCGTCAACATGCCAGTAGGTGATAGCACCGGCTACAGCTTTCGTTGCACCTTCAGGAGCAAATTTGCTGTCAATTATACCAAGTTCATGCTGATAGTCACCGATGCGAAACTCAGCGTAACCCGGTACATTGAAGTACGGTTCTGTGCCTAATAATTCGGAGTACCATTTGCTGGCAGCCGGATGATCCGCAGCATAAAAGTTAATTGTGGCAAGGCCTCGTAACACGTTTGTTTCCGGCATCTGATTTTTAAGTTAGCAATTACTAATCTTCGCAAAAGTAAAATGGAACTAACACAACTCACGCGAGGGAAGCAAGTAAATAAATCCACTCAACTCACTACTCACTACTCTCTACTCACCCCCCAATCGTAGCCATTGATTCATGCACCGGTGCAATTTCCGTTTTTAATCCTTCAGCTTCAAATCCATTTTTTGCACGGTGGT